>NZ_JBHVDX010000048.1:0-50570 GCF_042802555.1 Streptomyces sp. NPDC057474
GTTCGGGTCACCCCGGCGGCACGTTTCTGCTGGGCGCTGCCCGAGGCGTCAGCTGTCCTCGTGGGAGACCGCGCGGCGCGCGTCCGCGTCGAGGACGCCCCAGCTGATCAGCTGCTCGGTGAGGACCGAGGGGGACTGGTCGTAGATGACGGCGAGGGTGCGCAGGTCGTCCTGGCGGATCGAGAGCACCTTGCCGTTGTAGTCACCGCGCTGGGACTGGATCGTCGCCGCGTAACGTTGCAGCGGGCCCGCCTTCTCGGCCGGCACGTGGGCCAGGCGCTCAAGGTCCAGGACGAGCTTCGGCGGCGGCTCGGCGGCGCCACCAGGAGTCGTACCGGGAAGCAGCTCCTGCACGGGAACCCCATAGAAGTCCGCCAGCTCCGCGAGGCGCTGCACGGTGACGGCGCGGTCGCCGCGCTCGTACGAACCGACCACGACCGCCTTCCAGCGTCCCTGGGACTTCTCCTCGACACCGTGGAGGGAAAGGCCCTGCTGGGTGCGGATGGCCCGGAGCTTGGCCCCGAGCTGTTTGGCGTATTCGCTGGACATATAGCTCCCCGGACGAAGGCTGGTGACTCACTGTGAGGTTACGCAGCGTGACTCTCCCCCGTCAAGCCGAATGGTCCGGACCGACTCTTCCGTGGTAGCCGTGATCCGTTGCGCCGGGGGGGTGATCAGGGGCGTTGCCGGGGCCTGCTAACGTTGATGGCGCAATTCCGACGTCCTTTAAGGTCCGTCCCGTGAGGCGGAGAAGGAGGTCCGTTTCTTATGGACACGCAAGAAAACCCGCAGGACCCGCAGCCGTCCGATGCGAGGCCCGTTCTCGAGGGCCCCGACATCGCGCGCGTACTGACCCGCATCGCCCACGAGATCGTCGAACGCGCCAAGGGCGCCGACGACGTGGTGCTCCTCGGCATTCCGACCCGGGGCGTCTTCCTCGCCCAGCGGCTCGCCGCCAAGCTCGCGGAGGTCACCGACCGCAAGATCCCGGTCGGCTCGCTCGACATCACCATGTACCGCGACGACCTGCGCATGCACCCGCCGCGTGCGCTGGCCCGCACCGAGATCCCGGGTGACGGCATCGACGGCCGCCTGGTCGTCCTCGTCGACGACGTGCTCTTCTCCGGCCGGACGATCCGCGCGGCGCTCGACGCGCTGAACGACATCGGCCGCCCGCGCGCCGTCCAGCTCGCGGTCCTCGTCGACCGAGGCCACCGCGAACTGCCCATCCGCGCCGACTACGTCGGCAAGAACCTCCCCACGTCGTTGCGGGAGACGGTCAAGGTCCAGCTCGCCGAGGAAGACGGTCGGGACACCGTCCTACTCGGTGCGAAGCGGACCGCCCAGCAGTAGCACGCGTACGTGCGGCCCCGCGCCGTATGCCCCTTCGCGATGCCCCTGCCTGTCCGGAATCTCCTGAACTGCCTTACGGAGCCTGAAAGATGCAGCGTCATCTCATCTCGGCCGCCGACCTCACCCGCGACGACGCCGTCCTGATCCTCGACACCGCCGAGGAGATGGCCCGGGTCGCGGACCGGCCGATCAAGAAACTGCCGACCCTGCGCGGCCGCACGATCGTCAACCTCTTCTTCGAGGACTCCACCCGCACCCGGATCTCCTTCGAGGCCGCCGAGAAGCGCCTCTCCGCGGACGTCATCAACTTCTCCGCCAAGGGATCGAGCGTGTCGAAGGGTGAGTCCCTCAAGGACACCGCCCAGACCCTCGAAGCCATGGGTGTCGACGCCGTCGTCATCCGGCACGGCGCCTCCGGGGCCCCGTACCGCCTGGCGACCTCCGGCTGGATCGACGCTGCCGTGATCAACGCGGGCGACGGCACCCACCAGCACCCCACCCAGGCCCTGCTGGACGCCTTCACCATGCGCCGCCGCCTCGTCGGCCGGGATACCGGACTCGGCCAGGACCTGTCCGGCAAGCGCATCACGATCGTCGGCGACATCCTGCACAGCCGGGTCGCCCGGTCCAACGTCGACCTGCTGCACACCCTCGGCGCCGAGGTCACCCTCGTCGCACCGCCCACCCTGGTGCCGGTCGGCGTCCACACCTGGCCCTGCGAGGTCTCGTACGACCTCGACAGCACGCTCGCCAAGTCCGACGCGGTGATGATGCTGCGCGTGCAGCGGGAGCGGATGAACGCCGCGTTCTTCCCGACCGAGCGCGAGTACTCGCGGCGCTACGGCCTCGACGGCGACCGCATGGCGCGGATGCCCGAGCACGCCATCGTGATGCACCCCGGACCGATGGTCCGTGGCATGGAGATCACCGCCGAGGTCGCCGACTCCGACCGCTGCACCGTCGTCGAGCAGGTCGCCAACGGCGTCTCCATCCGGATGGCCGTGCTGTACCTGCTGCTGGGCGGCAACGAACCCGCCGTCACCCACACCCGCACCACCGAGGAGAAGTAAGACGATGAGCAAGATCCTGATCCGTGGTGCGAAGGTGCTGGGCGGCGAGCCGCAGGACGTCCTGATCGACGGCGGGACCATCGCAGAGGTGGGTGTCGGCCTGTCCGCCGAGGGCGCCGAGGTCGTCGAGGCCGGTGGCAGGGTGCTCCTGCCGGGCCTCGTCGACCTGCACACCCACCTGCGGGAGCCCGGACGCGAGGACTCCGAGACCGTGCTGACCGGCACGCGCGCGGCGGCCTCCGGCGGCTTCACAGCCGTGTTCGCCATGGCCAACACCTTCCCCGTCGCCGACACCGCCGGCGTGGTCGAGCAGGTCTACCGGCTCGGCCAGGAGCACGGGTATTGCGACGTGCAGCCGATCGGAGCAGTCACCGTCGGTCTGGAGGGCAAGAAGCTCGCCGAGCTGGGCGCGATGCACGAGTCGGCCGCCGGGGTCACGGTCTTCTCGGACGACGGCAAGTGCGTGGACGACGCGGTGATCATGCGCCGGGCACTGGAGTACGTGAAGGCCTTCGGCGGGATCGTCGCCCAGCACGCGCAGGAGCCGCGGCTGACCGAGGGCGCCCAGATGAACGAGGGCGTCGTCTCCGCCGAACTGGGCCTCGGCGGCTGGCCCGCGGTGGCCGAAGAATCGATCATCGCCCGGGACGTCCTGCTCGCCGAGCACGTCGGCTCCCGCGTCCACATCTGCCACCTCTCGACCGCCGGCTCCGTCGAGATCGTCCGCTGGGCCAAGTCCCGCGGCATCGACGTCACCGCCGAGGTCACCCCGCACCACCTCCTCCTCACCGACGAGCTGGTGCGCTCCTACAACCCGGTCTACAAGGTCAACCCGCCGCTGCGCACCGAGCGCGACGTGCTGGCCCTGCGCGAGGCGCTCGCCGACGGCACGATCGACATCGTCGCCACCGACCACGCCCCGCACCCGCACGAGGACAAGGACTGCGAGTGGGGCGCGGCCGCCATGGGCATGGTCGGCCTGGAGACCGCGCTGTCGGTGGTCCAGGAGACGATGGTCGAGACCGGACTGCTCGACTGGGCGGGCGTCGCCGACCGCATGTCCTTCAAGCCGGCCAAGATCGGCCAGGCGGCCGGCCATGGACGTCCCGTCTCGGCAGGTGAGCCCGCGAACCTCGTGCTCGTCGACACGGCATACCGTGGGTCGGTGGATCCCGCGGGCTTCGCCTCGCGCAGCCGCAACACCCCGTACGAGGGCCGCGAGCTGCCGGGCCGTGTCACGCACACGTGGCTGCGGGGCAAGGCCACGCTCGTCGACGGGAAGCTCACGTGACACCTCTAATCCTGCTGGCCGCCGAGAGGGAATCGGCCGAGGTCACAGACTGGGCCGCGCGCATCGGCTGGGTCGTCGGACTCGCCCTCTTCGTCGCGCTCGTCTACTGGCTGATGCGCGAGGGCTGGAAATGGCGCGGCACGCTGCAGAGCGACCTGCCCGCCCTGCTCACCGCGCCGGACGAGCCCGGTGAGGCGAAACTGAGCATGAGCGGCCGCTACCACGGCTCCACCACCGCCGGGCAGTGGCTCGACCGCATCGTGGCGCACGGCCTGGGCACCCGCAGCCGGGTCGAGCTGACGCTGACGGACGCGGGCCTGGACGTCGTACGCCCGGGCGCCACGGACTTCTTCGTCCCGGTCGGAGCCCTGCGCGAGGCCCGGCTCGACAAGGGCATCGCCGGCAAGGTGCTCACCGAGGGCGGGCTGCTGGTCGTCACCTGGGAGCACGGCGACAAGCTGCTGGACTCCGGATTCCGCTCCGACCGCGCGGCCGAGCACAACGAATGGGTCGAGACCCTGAACCAGATGATCAACAAGACGGAAACGGAAGGCGCACGATGACGACCTCCACCCGGGGAGCCACCAGGGTTCCCGCCGTACTCGTCCTGGAGGACGGCCGGATGTTCCGCGGCCGTGCCTACGGGGCCGTGGGGGTGACCTTCGGCGAGGCCGTGTTCTCCACCGGGATGACCGGCTACCAGGAGACCCTCACCGACCCGTCGTACCACCGCCAGGTCGTCGTCATGACCGCCCCGCACGTCGGCAACACCGGCGTCAACGACGAGGACCCCGAGTCCAGCAAGATCTGGGTCTCCGGCTATGTCGTACGCGACCCCGCGCGCGTTCCGTCCAACTGGCGCTCCCGGCGCTCGCTGGACGAGGAACTGGCGAAGCAGGGCGTCGTCGGCATCAGCGGCATCGACACCCGGGCCCTCACCCGCCATCTGCGCGAGCGCGGCGCCATGCGTGTCGGCATCTTCTCCGGCAACGCGCTGCCCGACGAGGGCATCATGCTCACCCAGGTCCGCGAGGCCCCCGAGATGAAGGGCGCGAACCTGTCCGCGGAGGTCGCCACCAAGGAGACGTACGTCGTCCCGGCGATCGGCACGAAGAAGTACACCGTCGCCGCCGTCGACCTCGGCATCAAGGGCATGACCCCGCACCGCATGGCCGAGCGCGGCATAGAGGTGCACGTCCTGCCCGCCACGGCGACGGCCGAGGACGTGTACGCCGTGAACCCCGACGGTGTGTTCTTCTCCAACGGCCCGGGCGACCCGGCCACCGCGGACCATCCCGTCGCCCTCATGCAGGCGGTGCTGGAGCGTCGCACCCCGCTCTTCGGCATCTGCTTCGGCAACCAGATCCTGGGCCGCGCGCTCGGTTTCGGCACGTACAAGCTGAAGTACGGCCACCGGGGCATCAACCAGCCGGTGCAGGACCGTACGACCGGCAAGGTCGAGGTCACCGCGCACAACCACGGCTTCGCCGTCGACGCCCCGCTCGACCAAATCTCCGACACCCCCTACGGCCGCGCCGAGGTCTCCCACGTGTGCCTCAACGACAACGTGGTGGAGGGGCTGCAGCTTCTCGACCGGCCGGCCTTCAGCGTCCAGTACCACCCCGAAGCGGCAGCGGGCCCGCACGACGCCGCCTACCTGTTCGACCGCTTCGTATCCCTGATGGAGGGCCAGCGTGCCTAAGCGCACCGATATCCAGTCCGTCCTGGTCATCGGCTCCGGCCCGATCGTCATCGGCCAGGCCGCCGAGTTCGACTACTCCGGCACCCAGGCGTGCCGCATCCTGCGCGCCGAGGGCCTGCGCGTGATCCTCGTCAACTCCAACCCGGCGACGATCATGACCGACCCGGAGATCGCCGACGCCACGTACGTCGAGCCCATCACCCCGGAGTTCGTCGAGAAGATCATCGCCAAGGAGCGCCCGGACGCCCTCCTGCCGACCCTCGGCGGCCAGACCGCCCTGAACACCGCGATCTCCATGCATGAGCAGGGTGTGCTGGAGAAGTACGGTGTCGAGCTGATCGGCGCCAACGTCGAGGCGATCAACAAGGGCGAGGACCGAGACCTTTTCAAGGGCGTCGTCGAGGCCGTCCGCGCGAAGATCGGGCACGGTGAGTCCGCCCGTTCGGTCATCTGCCACTCCATGGACGACGTGATCGAGGGTGTCGAGACACTCGGCGGCTACCCCGTCGTCGTCCGGCCCTCCTTCACCATGGGCGGCGCCGGTTCCGGCTTCGCCCACGACGAGGAGGAACTGCGCCGCATCGCCGGCCAGGGTCTGACTCTGTCGCCCACCACCGAGGTACTCCTGGAGGAGTCCATCCTCGGCTGGAAGGAGTACGAGCTGGAGCTGATGCGCGACAAGCACGACAACGTGGTTGTCGTCTGTTCCATCGAGAACTTCGACCCCATGGGCGTGCACACCGGTGACTCGATCACCGTCGCGCCCTCGATGACGCTGACCGACCGCGAGTACCAGCGCCTCCGCGACATCGGCATCGCGATCATCCGCGAGGTCGGTGTCGACACCGGCGGCTGCAACATCCAGTTCGCGGTCAACCCGGACGACGGCCGCATCATCGTCATCGAGATGAACCCGCGTGTGTCACGGTCCTCGGCCCTCGCGTCGAAGGCCACCGGCTTCCCGATCGCCAAGATCGCCGCCAAGCTGGCCGTCGGTTACACCCTCGACGAGATTCCGAACGACATCACGGAGAAGACCCCGGCATCCTTCGAACCGACGCTCGACTACGTCGTCGTGAAGGCCCCCCGGTTCGCCTTCGAGAAGTTCCCGTCCGCCGACTCGTCCCTGACCACGACCATGAAGTCGGTCGGCGAGGCGATGGCGATCGGCCGCAACTTCACCGAGGCGCTGCAGAAGGCGCTGCGGTCGCTGGAGAAGAAGGGCAGCCAGTTCACGTTCGTGGGCGAGCCCGGCGACAAGACTCTTCTCCTCGAAGAGGCTGTCCGGCCGACCGACGGGCGCATCAACACCGTCATGCAGGCCATCCGCGCGGGCGCCACGCCCGAGGAGGTCTTCGAGGCCACGAAGATCGACCCGTGGTTCGTCGACCAGCTCTTCCTGATCAAGGAGATCGCGGACGAGCTGGCCCAGGCCGACAAGCTCGATCCGGATCTGCTGGCGGAGGCCAAGCGGCACGGCTTCTCCGACCAGCAGATCGCCGAGATCCGCGGGCTGCGCGAGGACGTCGTGCGCGAGGTTCGGCACGCATTGGGCGTGCGCCCGGTGTACAAGACGGTCGACACCTGCGCCGCCGAGTTCGCGGCGAAGACCCCGTACTTCTACTCCTCGTACGACGAGGAGACCGAGGTGGCGTCGCGTGAGAAGCCGGCCGTGATCATCCTCGGCTCCGGCCCGAACCGTATCGGCCAGGGCATCGAGTTCGACTACTCCTGCGTCCACGCCTCCTTCGCGCTGAGCGACGCGGGCTACGAGACCGTGATGGTCAACTGCAACCCCGAGACCGTGTCCACGGACTACGACACCTCCGACCGCCTGTACTTCGAGCCGCTGACGCTGGAAGACGTGCTGGAGATCGTCCACGCCGAGTCGCTGGCCGGTCCGATCGCGGGCGTCGTCGTCCAACTCGGCGGCCAGACCCCGCTGGGCCTGTCGCAGGCGCTCAAGGACAACGGCGTACCGATCGTGGGCACCTCCCCGGAGGCCATCCACGCCGCCGAGGACCGCGGCGCCTTCGGCCGGGTCCTCGCCGAGGCCGGCCTTCCCGCGCCGAAGCACGGCACCGCGACCACCTTCGCCGGGGCCAAGGCCATCGCCGACGAGATCGGCTACCCGGTCCTCGTCCGCCCGTCGTACGTGCTCGGCGGACGCGGCATGGAGATCGTGTACGACGAGGCCCGCCTGGAGTCGTACATCGCCGAGTCGACCGAAATCAGCCCCTCCCGGCCCGTTCTCGTCGACCGCTTCCTCGACGACGCGATCGAGATCGACGTCGACGCCCTGTACGACGGACACGAGCTGTACCTCGGCGGCGTGATGGAGCACATCGAGGAGGCCGGCATCCACTCCGGCGACTCGGCGTGCGCCCTGCCCCCGATCACCCTCGGCGGCTTCGACATCAAGCGCCTGCGGGCCTCCACCGAGGCCATCGCCAAGGGCGTCGGGGTGCGCGGACTGATCAACATCCAGTTCGCGATGGCCGGGGACATCCTCTACGTCCTCGAAGCCAACCCGCGCGCCTCCCGCACGGTCCCCTTCACCTCGAAGGCGACCGCGGTGCCGCTGGCCAAGGCCGCCGCCCGGATCTCGCTCGGCGCGACCATCGCAGAACTGCGCGCGGAGGGGCTGCTTCCGGCCAATGGCGACGGCGGTGAGCTGCCGCTCGACGCGCCGATCTCCGTCAAGGAGGCCGTGATGCCGTGGTCGCGCTTCCGCGACATCCACGGGCGCGGCGTCGATACGATCCTCGGCCCGGAGATGCGCTCCACCGGCGAGGTCATGGGCATCGACTCGGTCTTCGGCACGGCGTACGCCAAGTCGCAGGCCGGCGCATACGGGCCGCTGCCCACCAAGGGGCGCGCGTTCATCTCGGTCGCCAACCGCGACAAGCGTTCGATGATCTTCCCGGCGCGTGAGCTCGTCGCCCATGGCTTCGAACTGCTCGCCACGTCCGGCACGGCCGAGGTGCTCAGGCGCAACGGCATCAACGCCACCGTCGTCCGCAAGCAGTCCGAGGGCACCGGCCCGAACGGCGAGAAGACCATCGTCCAGCTCATCCACGACGGCGAGGTCGACCTCATCGTCAACACCCCGTACGGCACCGGCGGCCGCCTCGACGGCTACGACATCCGTACGGCGGCCGTGGCCCGGTCCGTGCCGTGCCTGACGACCGTCCAGGCACTCGCCGCGGCCGTCCAGGGCATCGACGCGCTCAACCACGGAGGCGTGGGCGTGCGCTCGCTCCAGGAACACGCCGAACACCTGACCGCGGCCCGCGACTAGCAGCCCGGAGGGGGACACCGGAAACGGTGTCCCCCTCTTCGTGAGACCCACGAGGCTTCAAGAGGACACCGACTCATGTACAAGCTTTTCTTCCGTCTGGTCTTCAAACGGATGGACCCGGAGGAGGCCCACTACCTGGCCTTCCGCTGGATCCGCCGCGCCGTCCGCGTCCCCGTGCTGCGCACCTTCGTCGCGGCCGCCCTGGCACCCCGCTACGAGGAACTGCGCACCGAGGCGTTCGGACTGCGCATGCACGGTCCGTTCGGGCTGGCCGCCGGCTTCGACAAGAACGCCGTCGCGATCGACGGGATGTCGATGCTCGGCTTCGATCATGTCGAGATCGGCACGGTGACGGGCGAGGCGCAGCCCGGCAACCCCAAGCAGCGGCTGTTCCGCCTGGTCGCCGACCGTGCCCTGATCAACCGTATGGGCTTCAACAACGAGGGCTCGCTCGCCGTCGCCGCACGCCTCGCCTCCCGCAGCCCTGTCTTCAAGACCGTCGTGGGCGTCAACATCGGCAAGACCAAGGTCGTCCCGGAGGACGAGGCCGCCGGGGACTACGTCAAGTCGACCGAGCGCCTCGCGCCGTATGCCGACTACCTGGTCGTCAACGTCTCCTCGCCCAACACCCCTGGCCTGCGCAACCTGCAGGCCACGGAGGCGCTGCGGCCCCTGCTCACCGCCGTGCGCGAGGCCGCCGACCGCACGGTCCGTACCCGCCGGGTGCCGCTGCTGGTGAAGATCGCGCCGGACCTCGCCGACGAGGACATCGACGCCGTCGCCGACCTCGCCGTGGAGCTGGGTCTGGACGGGATCATCGCCACGAACACCACCATCGCGCGCGAGGGGCTCGGTTTGAAATCCGAACCCTCTCTCGTGAAGGAGGCGGGCGGTCTCTCCGGCGCCCCCGTCAAGGACCGCTCCCTCGCGGTCCTGCGCCGCCTCTACGCGCGCGTGGGCGACCGGATCACCCTGGTGGGCGTCGGTGGCATCGGGAACGCCGAGGACGCCTGGCAGCGCATCCTGGCGGGCGCCACGCTGGTCCAGGGCTACAGCGCCTTCATCTACGAGGGCCCCTTCTGGACACGCGCCATCCACAAGGGCCTCGCCGCACGCCTCCGTACGAGCCCGTACGCCACCCTCGCCGACGCGGTCGGCGCAGACGTGAGGAAGACGGTATGACTGAGCCCTTCGGCGCGCGGCTGCGCCGGGCCATGGACGAGCGCGGGCCGCTCTGCGTGGGCATCGACCCGCACGCCTCCCTGCTCGCCGACTGGGGCCTGAGCGACGACATCGCCGGTCTGGAGCGCTTCAGCCGCACGGTCGTGGAGGCGCTGGCCGACCGGGTGGCCGTGTTCAAGCCGCAGAGCGCGTTCTTCGAGCGTTTCGGGTCGCGCGGCATCGCCGTACTGGAGAAGTCCGTCCAGGAGGCGCGGGCGGCCGGGGCGCTGGTCGTCATGGACGCCAAGCGCGGCGACATCGGCTCCACCATGGCCGCGTACGCCGAGACCTTTCTGCACAAGGACGCGCCCCTCTTCTCGGACGCGCTGACGGTCTCGCCGTACCTGGGCTACGGCTCGCTGAAGCCCGCCGTGGACCTGGCACGCGAGAGCGGGGCCGGTCTGTTCGTGCTTGCGCTCACCTCCAACCCGGAGGGCGGCGAGGTGCAGCACGCGGTGCGCGGCGACGGCCGCAACGTCGGCGCGACCATGCTGGCGCACCTGGCTGCCGAGAACGCGGGGGAGGCGCCCCTGGGGTCCTTCGGCGCCGTCGTCGGCGCCACGCTGGGTGACCTCTCGTCGTACGACCTTGACATCAACGGACCTCTCCTCGCGCCCGGAATCGGTGCCCAGGGAGCCACCCCGGCCGATCTTCCGGCGGTCTTCGGGGCCGCTGTGCGCAATGTGGTTCCGAACGTCAGTCGAGGTGTCCTTCGTCACGGTCCCGATGTCGTCGCGCTGCGTGACGCGTCGGATCGTTTCGCGGACGAGATCCGCACCGCGACGGCGACCGCCCGAGACCTCCGATGAGTGCTTGAGGGGCGGTTCCCGGACGGCTTGAGTCTGAATACATTCTCAAATCCGGGGCATTATGCGGCTTATGTCCGACTCC
Source organism: Streptomyces sp. NPDC057474 (assembly GCF_042802555.1). NCBI lineage: Bacteria > Bacillati > Actinomycetota > Actinomycetes > Kitasatosporales > Streptomycetaceae > Streptomyces > Streptomyces sp. NPDC057474. The sequence continues at coordinate 10,830 of NZ_JBHVDX010000048.1, forward strand.
ATGGAGGCTGACCAGGACTTTTCCGCTGTTCTCGCTGACTCTGGCGGACTTGGCCGCTAGTCTCCGAGCAGGGTGAACGGGCAAGCGTGTTGCTCGTGGATCCCCAGGTGTGGGGCGACTAGGTTCCTCACCGGTCCGTATCCGACAGTTCGACATCCGAGGTGACGTAGGCGTGGCTCTTCCGCCCCTTACCCCTGAACAGCGCGCAGCCGCGCTCGAAAAGGCCGCCGCGGCTCGCCGGGAGCGGGCCGAGGTCAAGAATCGACTCAAGCACTCCGGCGCCTCCCTGCATGAGGTCATCAAGCAGGGCCAGGAGAACGACGTCATCGGCAAGATGAAGGTCTCCGCGCTGCTCGAGTCCCTGCCGGGCGTGGGCAAGGTCCGCGCCAAGCAGATCATGGAGCGACTCGGCATCTCCGAGAGCCGTCGTGTACGCGGCCTCGGTTCCAACCAGATCGCTTCCCTGGAGCGTGAGTTCGGCAGCACCGGTTCCTGATCCCGGGTACCGACGGGAAGGGAGTCCCGGGCAGTCCGGGATTGCTGGAATAATCGCTGCATGAGTGAACGTCCGCGGCTGACCGTGCTCTCCGGCCCCTCCGGGGTCGGCAAGAGCACGGTCGTCGCCCATATGCGCAAGGCACACCCCGAGGTCTGGCTCTCGGTGTCGGCGACGACCCGCAAGCCGCGCCCTGGTGAGCGGCAGGGAGTCCACTACTTCTTCGTCACCGACGAGGAGATGGACAAGCTGATCGCCAACGGTGAGCTGCTGGAGTGGGCCGAGTTCGCCGGCAACCGCTACGGCACTCCCCGGGCCGCCGTGCTCGAACGCCTGGAGCGGGGCGAGCCGGTCCTGCTGGAGATCGACCTCCAGGGCGCACGGCAGGTCCGCGAGACCATGCCGGACGCCCAGCTGGTGTTCCTGGCTCCTCCCTCCTGGGAGGAGCTGGTGCGCAGGCTCACCGGGCGGGGCACCGAACCGCCCGAGGTGATCGAGCGCCGCCTGGAGGCGGCCAAGATCGAGCTGGCGGCCGAGCCGGAGTTCGACGTGACCTTGGTCAACACCTCCGTCGAGGACGTGGCCCGCGAGCTGCTAGCCTTGATGGATGTTGTGTGATCACGGGTTCTGTCTGTTTTCTGTGATCACGACCGATCTTTTCCCATCCATCGGAAGGTAGAGCGTGTCCTCTTCCATCTCCGCGCCCGAGGGCATCATCAACCCGCCGATCGACGAGCTCCTCGAGGCAACCGACTCGAAGTACAGCCTCGTGATCTACGCGGCCAAGCGTGCTCGCCAGATCAACGCGTACTACTCGCAGCTCGGCGAGGGTCTCCTCGAGTACGTCGGTCCTCTCGTAGACACCCACGTCCACGAGAAGCCGCTCTCGATCGCCCTGCGCGAGATCAACGCGGGTCTGCTGACGTCCGAGGCTGTCGAGGGCCCCGCGTAAGTCTTATGTGCAGATCGCGGTAGGTTTTTCCACAGGCCCGGCAGTGCGACTGCCGGGCCTGCGGTCTGCTCGGGGCGCGGGGGTCGTCCCCCCGCCGTGATGCAGCATGGAGTCGTACGTTTCCGATGCGGGGAGGCCCGGTGGGCAAGCCGAAGGTCGTTCTGGGGGTCAGTGGTGGGATCGCCGCCTACAAGGCGTGCGAGCTGCTGCGCCGACTGACCGAGTCCGGACATGACGTACGGGTCGTACCGACCGACTCCGCGCTGCACTTCGTCGGCGCCGCCACCTGGTCCGCGCTCTCCGGCAACCCGGTCTCCACCGAGGTCTGGGAGAGCGTCCACGAGGTGCCGCACGTCCGCATCGGGCAGGAGGCCGACCTGGTGATCGTTGCCCCGGCGACCGCCGACATGCTGGCCAAGGCCGCCCACGGCCTCGCCGACGACCTCCTCACGAACACCCTCCTCACCGCCCGCTGCCCCGTCGTCTTCGCCCCCGCCATGCACACCGAGATGTGGGAACACCCCGCCACCCAGGAGAACGTGGCGACGCTGCGCCGCCGCGGCGCCCTCGTCATCGACCCCGCAGTGGGCCGCCTGACCGGCGTCGACACCGGCAAGGGACGGCTGCCGGACCCCGCGGAGATCTTCGAGGTCTGCCGCCGGGTGCTGGCCCGGGGTGTCACCGAGCCGGACCTCGTCGGCCGACACGTCGTCGTGACCGCCGGCGGCACCCGAGAGCCCCTCGACCCGGTCCGCTTCCTCGGCAACCGCTCCTCCGGCAAACAGGGCTACGCCCTGGCCCGTACGGCCGCCGCGCGGGGCGCCCGGGTCACACTGATAGAGGCCAACACCCAGCTGCCGGACCCCGCGGGCGTGGACGTCGTCCGGATCGGCACGGCGGTCCAGCTGCGTGAGGCGGTGCTCAAGGCGGCGCCGGACGCGGACGTCGTGGTGATGGCGGCCGCGGTGGCGGACTTCCGCCCCGGCACGTACGCCACCGGCAAGATCAAGAAGAAGGACGGCCAGGAGCCCGCGCCCATCGTCCTGGTACGCAATCCGGACATCCTCGCGGAGATCTCGGCGGACCGCCCCCGCCCCGGCCAGGTGGTCGTCGGCTTCGCCGCGGAGACCGACGACGTCCTCGCCAATGGCCGCGCCAAGCTGGCCCGCAAGGGGTGCGATCTGCTGGTGGTGAACGAGGTGGGAGAGCGCAAGACCTTCGGCTCCGAGGAGAACGAGGCTGTGGTGCTGGGAGCCGACGGAAGCGAGACACCGGTGCCGTACGGCCCGAAGGAAGCCCTGGCCGAAACGGTGTGGGACCTGGTCGCCGGCCGGCTCGGCTGACAGTGCCATTCGCGTCACGTCACCCGCGACCTCGCACATTGAGGCGTGGCGACCCTGGCGGACAGCGACGGCCATTGGGCAGAATGCACGTGCCGCAGGTCACAGAGCTCCCGAGAGGCGAGACAGGTGGGCCGGTGGCCGAGCCCGACCGATAAACTGTTCTCGGACGACGCCGGGCGCAGCCCCCGAGCACGTCCGCCAATGATCAGCCAGCAGCCGCTGCAACCCCAGGGAGCGTTGTGTCCCGTCGTCTGTTCACCTCGGAGTCAGTGACCGAGGGTCACCCCGACAAGATCGCTGACCAGATCAGCGATGCCATTCTCGATGCGCTCCTGCGCGAGGACCCCACGTCCCGCGTCGCAGTGGAGACGCTCATCACGACCGGCCTGGTGCACGTGGCCGGAGAGGTCACGACCAAGGCGTACGCGCCGATCGCCCAGCTGGTGCGCGACACCATCCTGGACATCGGCTACGACTCGTCGAAGAAGGGCTTCGACGGCGCCTCCTGCGGTGTGTCGGTGTCGATCGGTGCGCAGTCCCCTGACATCGCGCAGGGCGTGGACACGGCCTACGAGTCCCGGGTCGAGGGTGACGAGGACGAGCTGGACCGCCAGGGCGCGGGCGACCAGGGTCTGATGTTCGGTTACGCGACCGACGAGACGCCGACGCTGATGCCGCTGCCGATCTTCCTGGCGCACCGCCTGTCGAAGCGCCTGTCCGACGTCCGCAAGAACGGCACCATCCCCTACCTCCGTCCCGACGGAAAGACCCAGGTCACCATCGAGTACGACGGTGACAAGGCGGTCCGCCTGGACACGGTCGTCGTCTCCTCGCAGCACGCGAGCGACATCGACCTGGAGTCCCTCCTCGCCCCCGACATCCGCGAGTTCGTGGTGGAGCCGGAGCTGAAGGCCCTCCTGGACGACGGCATCAAGCTGGACACCGAGGGCTACCGACTCCTGGTCAACCCGACGGGCCGCTTCGAGATCGGCGGCCCGATGGGCGACGCCGGCCTCACCGGCCGCAAGATCATCATCGACACCTATGGCGGCATGGCCCGCCACGGCGGCGGCGCCTTCTCCGGCAAGGACCCCTCCAAGGTCGACCGCTCCGCCGCGTACGCGATGCGCTGGGTCGCCAAGAACGTCGTCGCCGCGGGACTCGCCTCCCGCTGCGAGGTCCAGGTGGCGTACGCCATCGGCAAGGCCGAGCCCGTAGGCCTCTTCGTCGAGACCTTCGGCACGGCCAAGGTCGACACCGACCGGATCGAGAAGGCCATCGACGAGGTCTTCGACCTCCGCCCGGCCGCCATCATCCGCGATCTCGACCTCCTCCGCCCCATCTACGGCCAGACTGCCGCGTACGGTCACTTCGGCCGCGAACTCCCCGAGTTCACCTGGGAGCGCACGGACCGGGTCGAGGCGCTGCGCAAGGCGGCGGGGCTGTAAGGCCCGCGGTCCTTCGGTTCTCCGGCGAGGCCCGGTGTCCCTCGGGGGCGCCGGGCCTCGGCGCGTTCCTCGCAGCTCCGGTCATCGGATGGCCGACTGCGCACGGGGGCAATCCGCGGCCCTCTGTGATCTCGGGCGGCGCCGGTTGTCAGTGGCGTTTGGAAGAATGCAAGCGTGAGCAGCGAGGATGGGAAGCGGGGCGGCGGCGCGGCGGGGGACGCGGAGCCGGAGCAGCTCGCGCTCGTTCGGGAGGCGGTGCGGAAGGCCAAGGTGCCGCGGGCCAAGCCGCGGACCTGGCGGGGGGCGGCGCTGGCGAAGGAGTTGCCGGTCGCTCGGGTGCTGGTCGACAAGGGTGTGCTGCATCTCGACCGGTATTTCGACTATGCGGTGCCGGAGGAGTTGGACGCTGTCGCCCAGCCCGGCGTTCGGGTTCGGGTGCGGTTCGGGGCCGGGGGGCGGAATGTCAGGGAGGGACGGCGGGAGGGGGGCTCGCTGATCGACGGGTTTCTCGTCGAGCGGGTTGCTGAATCGGACTACGCCGGCCCCCTGGCCGCGCTCGCGCAGGTCGTCTCGCCGGAGCCGGTGCTGGGCCCCGAGCTGCTGGGGCTGGCACGGGCCGTGGCGGACCGGTACGCGGGGAGCCTCGCGGATGTGCTGCAACTGGCCGTTCCGCCTAGGCATGCTCGGGCGGAGGCCGTGGAGATGGGAGGGCCGGCGCAGCCTCCGGTCGCGCCCGAGCCCGGGTCGTGGCTGCGGTACGGGCGCGGTGAGGACTTCCTGCGGGCGCTGGCCGGCGGCGGTGCGCCTCGGGCCGTGTGGACCGCGTTGCCCGGGCCGGAATGGGCCGAGGAGATCGCGCGTGCCGTGCGGGCGACGCTGGCCTCCGGGCGGGGGGCGCTCGTCGTCGTACCGGCCGGGCGGCCTGCTGCCCGGGTCGACGAGGCGCTCAGGGAGTCGTTGGGGGAGGGGCGGCATGCGCTGCTGACCGCCGACGCCGGGCAGGAGCGGCGGTATCGGGAGTGGCTGGCCGTGCAGCGGGGGGCTGTCCGGGCTGTGGTCGGGACTCGGGCGGCCATGTTCGCGCCGGTCCGGGACTTGGGATTGGTCGTCATCTGGGACGACGGCGACGCCGGTCACAGTGATGACAACGCTCCCTTTCCGCACGTCCGGGAGGTGCTGGAGCTGCGGGCGTCTCGGGAGAAGTGCGGGTTCCTGCTGGGGAGTTGGAGTTGCACGGTGGAGGCGGCCCAGCTCGTCGAGAGTGGGTGGGCCGCGCCGATCGTGGCCGGGCGAGAGCAGGTACGGGCCGTCGCGCCGCTGGTGCGGACCGTGGGGGACGGGGAGCTTGCGCGGGACGAGGCGGCCCGGGCGGCGCGGTTGCCCAGTCTTGCCTGGCAGGTCGCGAGGGACGGCCTGAGGGACGGGCCCGTGCTCGTGCAGGTGCCTCGGCGGGGGTATGTGCCCCGGATGGCGTGTGCGCGGTGCCGGGAGCCCGCGCGGTGCCGGCACTGTGCGGGACCGTTGGAGGCGCAGGACGGCGCCGGAGCCCTGGTGTGCGGGTGGTGCGGGCGTGAGGAGCCAGGCTGGCACTGTCCCGAGTGCGGGGGCTACCGGCTTCGGGCGCAGGTCGTGGGGGCGCGGCGGACCGCCGAGGAACTGGGCCGGGCCTTTCCCGCGGTGCCCGTGCGGACCTCTGGGCGGGAGCATGTGCTGGACACCGTGCCGGGGACGCCCGCGCTGGTCGTCAGTACGCCGGGGGCCGAGCCGGTCGCCGAGGGCGGGTACGCAGCCGCCCTGCTGCTCGACGGGTGGGCCATGCTCGGACGGCCCGACCTGCGGGCCGGGGAGGACGCGCTGCGGCGCTGGATCGGCGCCGCGGCGCTCGTACGGAACCAGGGGGACCGCGGCACGGTCGTCGTGGTCGCCGAGCCGACCCTGCGGCCCGTGCAGGCGCTCGTGCGGTGGGATCCGGTGGGCCACGCCGTGCGGGAACTCGCCGAGCGGGCCGAGCTGGGGTTCCCGCCGGTGTCGCGGATGGCCGCAGTGTCCGGGACGGCCCAGGCCGTGGTCGATTTCCTGGGTGCGGTCGAACTACCGCCGGATGCCGAGGTGTTGGGGCCTGTGCCTATGGCTGGGCCTGTGCCTGGGCCTGGGGCTGGTCGGGTGCCGGGTGCCGGGTCCGCTGCGGATGCGGGGAGGGCACGGCGGGCGGGGGCGCTGTCGGCGGGCGAGCAGTGGGAGCGGGCGTTGATCCGGGTGCCGCCGGGGAGTGGGGCGGCGCTGGCCGGTGCGTTGAAGAGTGCGCAGGCTGCGCGGATGGCGCGCGGGGTGAGTGAGGTGGCACGCGTGCGGATTCGGGTGGATCCGTCGGACATCGGGTGAGTGGGTGACGAGGTGCTCGGCGTGGTGGTCGGGCGGGCTTCGAGGGGCCGCGTCCGTTGTGGTGGTTGGGGGTCGGCACCGGCGGGGTGCGTCGGCACGGCATGAGACTGCCTCCCGGTTGGACACCGGGAGGCATGCAGGCAGGTCGGGTCAGCCGTTGCGCGGGCCGGGGAAGGCTGTCGGTCTCACGTCGTCGCGGAGGGTGGGGCTGCCGGCTGTCGGCTGGGTCGGCATTTGCGCGGGCATCGGGGTCGGCATCGAGGTTGGCATCGGGGTCGGCATCGAGGTTGGCATCGAGCGGGCCGCAGGGACCGTGGGGATGCCGGAACCGACGCTGACGGTGCGGGTGCCCTGGGACTCTCCCGTGCGCTCCGCTTCCGCGGCGGCCTGGGCGGCGGCGCGGCGGGCGCCGTAACGGCGGTGTACGGCCTGCTTGGTGACCCCGAGGGCCGAGCCCACCGCGTCCCACGAGAAACCGAGTGAGCGGTCGAAGTCCACGGCGGCCGTGACCAGGGTCTCGACACTGTCCCGCAGCTCCTGCGCGAGGCGGACGGTCGGGGCGGGGGCGCGTCCGTAGACGACGAAGCCCGTGGAGGGGCCGGAGCGGCGCGGGCGGTAGACGTTGCCCAACTGGGCGGTGAGGGTGCGCAGTGCGTCCACCTGCCGGCGGACCCGCTCGATGTCCCGCACCAGCAAGTGCAGGCTGGCCCGAGCCTGGGCGTCGTGGGTTGCGTGGTCGGCCATGAACAAGCCTCTCGAACCGGCGTTGAAAAAGGGGAAGTGCCGCGATTGCGGCCCGTAGTGGTCAACTCTTTCTTGACCAACGCGAATTCGCTCCGCTGGTCACGGTGTGGGGGCGTGGCGGCATATGCGCGGGGCGCGCGGGGAAGGGTGCGCCCCCGCTGCCGCTGGGCTTTGATGGGTCTCCCACCCGCGCACCGCCGGTTACTCCTCGGTGGAGAAGTGCGGGTCTCCCGTGGGGGCCGATCGCCGTCGGCCGGTGCGGGCGGTCGCCGCGTGGGGTGCGGAACATAGACTGGGGTGTTGTCCCGCGTTGTTGTCGCGTGTGGGGCGTACGAGATTTCGTCCGAGAGGCCGTCAGTCATCCATGAAGCTTGTCTTCGCCGGTACCCCAGAGGTCGCTGTTCCCGCGTTGGACACGTTGATCGCGTCGGGGAGGCATGAGGTGGCCGCTGTCGTGACGCGGCCGGACGCGCCGGCGGGGCGGGGGCGCCGGCTGGTCGCGAGCCCCGTGGCGCAGCGGGCGGAGGAGGCGGGCATCGAGGTGCTGAAGCCGAACCGGCCCCGGGACGAGGCGTTTCTCGCGCGGCTCCGGGAGATCGCGCCCGACTGTTGTCCTGTCGTCGCGTACGGGGCCCTGTTGCCTCGGGTCGCCCTCGATGTGCCCGCCCACGGGTGGGTCAATCTGCACTTCTCCCTGCTGCCCGCCTGGCGGGGTGCCGCTCCCGTGCAGCACTCGATCATGGCGGGGGACGAGATCACCGGGGCGTCCACTTTCCTGATCGAGGAAGGACTCGACTCCGGGCCCGTCTACGGGACGGTGACCGAGGAGATCCGGCCGACGGACACGAGTGGTGACCTGCTGACCCGGCTCGCCTTCGCGGGGTCGGGGCTGCTCGCCGCCACGATGGACGGGATCGAGGACGGGACCCTGAAGGCGGTGCCGCAGCCCGCCGACGGGATCACGCTCGCGCCGAAGATCACCGTGGAGGACGCCCGGATCGACTGGGCCACGCCCGCCCTGCGCGTCGACCGGGTCGTGCGTGGGTGCACGCCCGCGCCGGGGGCCTGGACGACGTTCCGCGGTGAGCGGCTGAAGCTCATCCAGGTCGCGCCGGTGCCCGAGCGGACCGATCTCGCCCCGGGCGCGCTCGACGTCGGCAAGAACAACTTGTACGCCGGGACCGGGTCGTACGCCGTGGAACTGCTCTGGGTGCAGGCGCAGGGCAAGAAGCCGATGCGGGCCGCCGACTGGGCGCGCGGGGTGCGCATCGACTCCGGCGAGTCCGTCGGAGACTGACCGTCGGAGACCGACCGTCGCGACTGACCCGTCGGAGACCGACCGTCGGCGACTGACCCGTCGGAGACCGACCGTCGGAGACTGATTGTCCGAGACTGACCGGGGACCGACGTCCGACCGAGCCCACCGCCACCATGCCCGCAGGTCCACGCGGGCGACGCCCGGCGGCCCGCCCCCGCGGCGTACCCTGGGCGTGGCATCTCGTCCCGTATCCGGAGCACCTTTTTCGTGAGTGAGCAGTCCCGTAGTCCGCGTAAGCCGGGCAAGCCGTACCGCCGTCCCCAGAAGGACCCCGTCCGCATGCTCGCCTTCGAGGCGTTGCGGGCCGTGGACGAACGGGACGCGTACGCGAACCTCGTTCTGCCGCCGCTGCTGCGCAGGGCGCGGGAGAAGGAGGGACCCGACAAGTTCGACGGGCGGGACGCGGCGCTGGCGACCGAGCTGGTGTACGGGACGCTGCGATGGCAGGGGACCTACGACGCGGTCATCGCGGAGTGTGTGGACCGGCCGTTGCGCGAGGTCGACCCGCCGGTGCTCGATGTGCTGAGTCTCGGTGCGCATCAGCTGCTGGGGACGCGGATTCCCACCCATGCCGCCGTGTCCGCCTCGGTCGATCTCGCGCGGGTCGTGCTCGGCGACGGGCGGGCCAAGTTCGTGAACGCCGTGCTGCGCAAGATCGCGCAGCACGACCTCGACGGGTGGCTGGAGCGAGTCGCGCCGCCCTACGACGACGATCCGGAGGACCACCTCGCCGTCGTGCACTCGCATCCCCGCTGGGTCGTCTCCGCGCTCTGGGACTCCCTCGGCGGCGGGCGCGCCGGGATCGAGGATCTGTTGGAGGCCGACAACGAGCGGCCCGAGGTCACTCTCGTCGCCCGGCCCGGGCGGGCCACGACCGAGGAACTGCTCCGGGAGGAGGCCGCGGTGGCGGGGCGCTGGTCGCCGTACGCCGTGCGGCTCTCCGAAGGCGGGGAGCCGGGTGCCGTGGACGCCGTACGGGAAGGCCGTGCGGGAGTGCAGGACGAGGGCAGCCAGCTTGTGGCGCTAGCCCTCGCCAATGCCCCGGTGGAGGGGTCGGACAAGGCGTGGCTCGACGGGTGTGCCGGGCCCGGGGGCAAGGCCGCGCTGCTCGCCGCCCTCGCCGCCGAGCGTGGGGCCGTACTGCTCGCCTCAGAGAAGCAGCCGCACCGGGCGGGGCTCGTCGCGAAGGCGTTGCACGGCAATCCCGGGCCGTACCAGGTGATCGCCGCCGACGGGACCCGTCCGCCCTGGCGGCCCGGAGCGTTCGACCGGGTGCTGATGGACGTGCCCTGTACGGGGCTGGGGGCCCTGCGGCGGCGGCCCGAGGCCCGTTGGCGACGGCGGCCGGAGGACCTGGAAGGGTTCGCCCCGCTCCAGCGCGCGCTGTTGCGGACCGCACTGGAGTCCGTAAGGGTCGGCGGCGTCGTCGGTTATGCGACCTGTTCGCCCCACCTCGCCGAGACCCGCGCGGTCGTCGACGACGTGCTCAAGCAGTACGGAGACGCGGCCGACCTCATCGACGCGCGGCCCCTGCTGGAGGGCGTACCGGCGCTGGGCGAGGGGCCCGATGTACAGCTGTGGCCGCATCTGCACGGGACGGATGCCATGTATCTGGCCCTCATCCGCCGGGTCGCGTAGCCGCCGGTTCCTTGGGCGGTGGCGGTGCGCCGCTGTCCTCGTGGGCCAGCCGGTGGGGCCACCACACCTTCGGTCCGATGTCCAGGAACAGGGCCGTGACCAGCACGGACCGCACGATGAAGGTGTCCAGGAGGACGCCCAGGGCCACCGCGAAGCCGATCTCGGCGAAGGCGACCATGGGGAGCGTGGCGAGGGCGGCGAAGGTGCCGGCCAGGACCAGGCCGGCCGAGGTGATCACCGCGCCCGTCGCCGCGAGGCCCGTCACCACGCCCTTGCGGGTGCCCTGGTGGGCGGCCTCCTCGCGGATGCGGGTGGTCAGGAAGATGTTGTAGTCGATGCCCAGGGCGACCAGGAACACGAAGACGAACAGGGGGAAGTCGGTCGACTCGCCCGCGTAGTCGAACAGGTACCGGAAGGCGAGCGCGCTGATGCCCAGTGCCGCGGCGAAGGAAAGGATCACCGTCCCGATCAGCAGGAGCGGGGCGATCAGGGCGCGGAGCAGGGCACAGAGGATCAGCAGGACCACGAGCAGCACCAACGGGATGATCAGGATGTTGTCGTGGGTCGTCGCCTCGTCCATGTCCAGCAGGGCCGCTGTACCGCCGCCCACCTGGGCGTCGGCGTCCGGCACGTCGTGGACGGCGTCGCGGACCCGTTCCACGGTCTGCTTGGCGGCCTCGCTGTCGGCGGGGTCGGACATGGTGGCCTCGAAGAGGACCTTGCCCTCGTGGGCGGGCTTCGTGCCGGGTGGCAGGCCGAGCGAGTCCGCCACGACGCCTTCCGTGTCGGCGACCGCACGGCCCACCTCACGGGCCTGTGCCTGGTTGCTGATGATCACGAGGGGGTCGCCGCTGCCCGCCGGGAAGTAGCGTGCGGAGACCTCCTGGCCGACGATCGAGTCCGGCTTGCCGGTGAAGGCGTCCGCGTTGCTGATGCCCTCCGCGCGCAGCTGGATCAGGCCCAGCGAGCACAGGGCCAGGGCGGCCGCCGTGGCGACCCAGACCACGCGGGGGCGGCGGGAGAAACGGCGGCCCATGCGGGCCCACACGCCGCGCTCGGTCGGATCGGCGCTGCCGAGGTGCGGGATCACCGGCCAGAAGATCCAGCGGCCGAAGATCACCAGCAGAGCGGGGAACAGCGTCATCATCGCGAGGAGGGCGACCGCGACGCCGATGGCCGCCACCGGGCCCAGACCGCTCGTCGAGTTCATCTCGGCGGCCAGCAGCACCAGCATGCTCAGGACGACCGTCGCGCCGGACGCCAGGACCGCCGGTCCCGCTCGGTGCAGGGCCAGGGCCATCGCCTCGTGGCGGTCCTCGTGGCGGCGAAGCTCCTCGCGATAGCGGGCCACGAGCAGCAGGGCGTAGTCCGTGCCCGCGCCGAAGACGAGGACGGTGAGGATGCCCGCGCTCTGGCCGTTCACGGTCAACCCGGTGTGTTCCGCCAGCAGGTAGATCAGGGCCTGGGCCGTGAACAGGGCGGCGATCACCCCGATCAGGGGGACCAGGATGAGGGTCGGACTGCGGTAGGTGAGTAGGAGCATCACGATGACGACGGCCATCGCCGACATCAGCAGTGTGGAGTCGATGCCCTCGAAGGCCTCGGAGAAGTCGGCGGACGTACCGCCCGGACCCGTGACGTGCACGGCGAACCCGCCGCCGCCCTCACCCACGTCATCCTGGATCGAGTCGACCGCGGGCGCGATCCGCTCCCAGCCCTTCTCGTCCATCGTGATCGGCACATAGACCTGGGCGGCCCTCGGGTCGGTCTCACGGTCGTAGACGGGGCCGCGGGTCTGGGATCCGATGATCCCGTGGTCGGTCAGCTGCTTGAGCTCCCGTACGTCCTCCTCGATCCGCGTCCGGTCGTCGGCCGTGAGGCCGCTCTCGCGGGCGTAGACGACCACCGCGGGGATCTGCTCGGGCCGGAAGTCCTCGGAGATCTCCAGGACCTGGGTGGACTCGGCCGAGCCCGGCAGCCAGGAGGCCGCGTCGTTGTCCTGGGCGTCGGTGAGCTTGGACGCGAACGGCGCGGTCAGGAAGAGCACGACCAGCCACAGCACCAGGACGACCCACTTGGCGCGGCGCCCGCACACCAGGTGCGCGATGCCCCGGCCGCCCGGCGGCCTCGTCTCCTGCTCGGTCTCCGTCATGGCCACCCCCGCAGCCGTACGTGGAGCCGGTTCACCGGCCGTACCCCGGGCCGGTGGGCCGCCCAGCATGGCACGGGGCGGCGCGCGACGACATCCGCAGAAGGGACCAGGTATGGACCGGGGCGAACAACGGGCCGAGGACATGGGAGGCTTGGCCCATGGCCGCGCAGATCAACCCAAGCATCCTGTCCGCCGACTTCGCCCGTCTCGCCGACGAGGCGAAGTCGGTCGAAGGGGCCGACTGGCTCCATGTAGACGTGATGGACAACCATTTCGTCCCGAACCTCACGCTCGGTGTGCCGGTCGTAGAGTCCCTGGCCCGTGCGACGGAGACGCCGCTGGACTGCCATCTGATGATCGAGGCCCCCGATCGGTGGGCGCCCCAGTACGTGGAAGCGGGTGCCGGTTCCGTCACCTTCCATGTCGAGGCGGCCGCCGCACCGGTGCGGCTCGCCCGCGAGATCCGGGCCAAGGGAGCCAGAGCCTCCATGGCGCTCAGGCCGGCGACGCCGATCGAGCCGTTCGAGGACCTGCTGCCCGAGCTCGACATGGTGCTGATCATGACGGTCGAGCCGGGCTTCGGAGGCCAGGCCTTTCTCGACATCATGCTCCCCAAGATTCGCCGGACCCGCGAGTTGATCAGCAAGCACGGCCTCGACCTGTGGCTCCAGGTCGACGGCGGCGTCGCCGCGTCCACCATCGAACGCTGCGCGGAGGCGGGCGCCGACGTCTTCGTCGCCGGTTCCGCGGTGTACGGGGCGGAGGACCCGGCCGAGGCGGTGCGCGCGCTGCGGGCCCAGGCGGAGGCCGCCACGGCAACCGCCGGCTGGGCCTGCGGCCACTGAGTCACGGGCGTACGGCCGTGCGAACGCCGAGGCGAGCGGGGCACGTCGTGCGACCACAGGGCCAAGGGAACGTGAACGACGTTCCTTCGGGCTGATCGAAAACGCCGGATCTGCAAGGATGAACGGCGTATCCATGTGTGAAGAGCAGTGAGGAGATGACCGTGTCGGGTATGTCGGCGGGCCGGTCAGCCATGCGGATGGGACCCGCTGAGCTGGTTCAGGCGGCGGCCATGGCCCGTCGCTTCTACCTCGAGGGAAAATCCAAGATCCAGATCGCCGAGGAGTTCGGCGTGAGCCGCTTCAAGGTGGCCCGTGTTCTGGAGACCGCCCTCGAACGGGATCTCGTACGTATCGAGATCCGCGTCCCCGCGGAACTGGATGCCGAGCGCTCCGACGCGCTGCGCGCCCGCTACGGCCTCCGGCACGCCGTGGTCGTCGAGTCCCCGGCCGACGCCGAGGAATCGCCCGACCCGGAGAACCTCGGCGAGGTCGCCGCCGACCTGCTCGGCGAACTGGTCAACGAGGGCGACATCCTCGGCCTCGCCTGGGGCCGCTCCACCATCCACATGGCGGCCGCCCTCGACCGGTTGCCGCCCTGCACGGTGGTGCAGTTGACGGGGGTGTACGACGCCGGGACGGCCGAGCGCGGCTCGGTCGAGGCGGTCCGGCGGGCCGCGCAGGTGTCGGGCGGCGACGCCCACCCCATCTACGCGCCGATGCTGCTGCCGGACGCGGCCACCGCGGCGGCGCTGCGCCACCAGACCGGAATCGCCCGGGCCTTCGAGTACTTCGACAAGGTCACGGTCGCCTGTGTCTCCATCGGTTCGTGGGAGGCGGGCATCTCCACGGTGCACGACATGCTCAGCGACGAGGAGCGCGGCCACTACGCCTCCCTCGGGGTCGCCGCCGAGATGTCCGCGCACCTCTTCGACTCCGATGGCCGCCGCGTCGGGCGCGACCTCGGCGAGCGGTGCATCACGGTCAAGGCCGACCAGCTCCGCCGTGTTCCCGAGGTCGTCGCCATCGCGGGCGGGCAGCGCAAGGCGGCCGCGATCGACGCCGTGCTGCGGTCGGGGCTGGTGACCAGCCTCGTCACCGACACCGCGGCGGCGGACTACCTGCTGACGGCCGGTCAGACGCCGCGGCCGGCGCTCAACCGGGCGGACCCGGACGGGCCCTGACGGACCCGGACGACGAGCCGGACAGGGGCGGGCGTGGCAGCATCGGCAAGGTGCTGCGGCGGTCCGCCCCTCGTGCGCTCCGCGTTCCCGCGTTGTCAGGGGGCGGTCCGGCGGGATGTACTGCACCGAAGATCACCACGGATGATCACTACCGATCGCACAGGGCGGTGTTGAGATGAGCGACGGCACACTCACCGAGGTGCTGGGCACCGGCGGCTGGGTCCACGTCGAGCTTGGCCTCGGAGGTGTCACCGACAAGCCCGCCTTCATGGACCGCTGCGCCCGCGCCCTCGGCCTCCCCGACCACTTCGGCCGCAACTGGGACGCCCTCGCCGACTGCCTCACCGACCTGTCGTGGGCGCCGCCCGTGCGGGGACGGCTGGTCGAGATCTCCGGCTGGCGGGAGTTCGCCCTGGCCGTGCCGAACGACTGGAGCATCGCGCAGGAGGTGTTCGCCGAGGCTGCCGACCACTGGAACGGCACCGCCACCGAGCTGCGGATCGTGCTCGCTCTCGGAGGATCCTCCTAGGCCGCCCACCGCCCCTCTGGATGATCCGTCGGGGCCGCTCATACCCGCCGACATGGGACAATGAAGTACGTGCTCTTCCCCCTGGCGGTCCTGTCAGGGGGTCACCTCTGATCGACCGGGATGTGCGGCACGTGCGTTTCCTCAATGACATCCAGCCCGCGTACGACCTGACGTACGACGACGTCTTCATGGTCCCGAGCCTCAGCGCCGTCGGATCGCGGCAGGGCGTGGACCTGACCTCCCCGGACGGCACGGGCACCACCATCCCGCTCGTCGTCGCCAACATGACCGCCATAGCCGGCCGCCGGATGGCCGAGACGGTCGCCCGGCGCGGTGGCCTGGTGGTCGTCCCGCAGGACATCCCCAACGAGGTCGTCACCGACGTCATCTCCTGGGTGAAGAGCCGCCACCTCGTCCTCGACACCCCCATCGTGCTGAACCCGCACCAGACGGTCGCCGACGCGCTGGCCCTGCTGCCGAAGCGGGCGCACAACGCGGGCGTCGTCGTCGACGAGGCGCTCCGTCCCGTCGGTGTCGTCACCGACGCGGATCTGACCGGCGTCGACCGCTTCACCCAGCTCGAAGTCGTCATGTCCCGGGACCTGTTGCTCCTGGACGCCGACATCGACCCGCGCGAGGCCTTCAACCGGCTCGACGCGGCCAACCGCCGGTACGCGCCCGCCGTCGACAAGGACGGCCGCCTCGCCGGCATCCTCACCCGCAAGGGCGCCCTGCGTGCCACGCTGTACAGCCCCGCCGTCGACGCGCACGGCAAGCTCCGCGTCGCCGCCGCCGTCGGGGTCAACGGCGACTTCGTGGGCAAGGCCAAGCAGCTGCTCGACGCGGGCGTCGACACGCTCGTCATCGACACCGCGCACGGCCACCAGGAGTCGATGATCAACGCGATCAAGCTGGTGCGCGACCTTGACCCCCGGGTGCCGATCGTGGCCGGCAACATCGTCGCCGCCGAGGGTGTGCGGGACCTGATCGAGGCGGGCGCGGACATCGTCAAGGTCGGTGTCGGTCCCGGTGCGATGTGCACGACCCGCATGATGACGGGGGTCGGGCGGCCGCAGTTCTCCGCCGTGCTGGAGTGCGCGGCCGAGGCGAAGAAGTACGGGAAGCACGTGTGGGCCGACGGTGGTGTGCGGCACCCCCGGGATGTCGCCATGGCGCTGGCCGCAGGCGCGTCGAACGTGATGATCGGGTCGTGGTTCGCGGGGACGTACGAGTCGCCGGGCGACCTTCAGCAGGACGCCAGTGGGCGGCTGTACAAGGAGTCGTTCGGGATGGCGTCGGCGCGGGCCGTGCGCAACCGTACGAGCGAGGAGTCGGCGTACGACCGGGCGCGCAAGGCGCTGTTCGAGGAGGGCATCTCCACGTCGCGGATGTTCCTGGATCCGGCCCGGCCGGGGGTCGAGGACCTGATCGACTCGGTCATCGCCGGGGTGCGGTCCTCGTGCACGTATGCCGGGGCCGGGTCTCTGGAGGAGTTCGCGGAGCGGGCCGTGGTGGGGGTTCAGAGTGCGGCCGGGTACGCGGAGGGTAAGCCGCTTCACGCCAGCTGGAGTTAGGCGCCTGAGAGCTCGGGGGGACCTGTGCGTTGGAGGTACGGGTTCGTCGTGGTTGTTCGCGCCCACGCGGCGGAGCCGCATACTGATGCGGCCCGCGCCCCTGACCATGCTGCGGTTCCCTCTTTCCTGACCGCGAGCGCATCAGTCCGAACGGGCCGTGCAACGAACCTGCGCCCGCCCGCGAGGAACGCAACGATCTTGCGTGGCTGCGCAAGGTTGCCGCATTACGCTCGTGAAGCTTTGGCTCATAGGGTCATGCGCTGTACGTGGCGTGGCGGGGACCTCCTGCTCGGTGGCCCCCTGCTGTTCGGTGCTGTCGGTCCTCACCCCGCCCTGACCGGCAGCGATGAAGGAGCCACGCGTGCTCGACCAAGGCGCACCCCCGCAGCATGAGAATCAGCCGGCCCCGCCGCCCGGAGGCATCGGGGCGCGGTTGATGCGCCGCAAGCCCGTGGAACGCCTGGTCGCAGAGGGTGGCCGGGGCGAGGGAGGGTCGCTGCGGCGGTCCCTCGGGCTGTGGCAGCTGACGATGATCAGCATCGGCGCCACGCTCGGCACCGGCATCTTCGTCGTCCTCGGCGAGGCCGTCCCCAAGGCCGGCCCGGCCGTCACCCTCTCCTTCGTGATCGCCGGTCTCACCGCGCTGTTCTCGGCCCTGTCGTACGCGGAGCTGGCCGGCACCATCCCCGTCTCCGGGTCCTCGTACTCGTACGCGTACGCAACGATGGGTGAGCTGGTCGCGTGGGTCTGCGGCTGGTGTCTGGTGTTGGAGTACGGGGTGTCGGTGTCGGCCGTCGCGGTCGGCTGGGGTGAGTACCTCAACGAGCTGCTGGACGGGACCATCGGCGTGACCATTCCGGCCGCGCTGTCCGCGCCGCCCGGCGACGGGGGCGTCTTCAACCTGCCCGCGCTGATCGTCGTGCTGCTCGCGATGGCGTTCCTGCTGGGCGGAGCCCGGGAGTCCGCCCGAGCCAACACGATCATGGTCGTGGTGAAGATCGCCGCCCTGCTGCTGTTCTGCCTCATCGGCCTGCAGGGCTTCCGGTCCGGCAACTACGAGAACTTCATGCCGCTCGGCATGGCGGGTGTCAGCGCGGCCGGGGCGACGCTCTTCTTCTCGTACATCGGGTTCGACGCGGCCTCGACCGCCGGTGAGGAGGCCAAGAACGCGCAGCGTGATCTGCCTCGCGCGATCATGCTGTCGCTGGTCGTCGTCACCGCGCTGTACGTGCTGGTCGCCGCCGTCGCGATCGGGGCGCGACCCTGGCAGCGGTTCGGCGAGTCCGAGGCCGCGCTCGCCGGGATCATGAAGGACGTCACCGGGGACGCCTTCTGGGGGACGCTGCTGGCGGCCGGGGCCGTCATCGCCATCGCGAGTGTGGTGCTGACCGTGCTGTACGGGCAGACCCGCATCCTGTTCGCCATGTCCCGGGACGGGCTCGTGCCCAAGGTGTTCTCACGCGTGCACCCGAGGACCGGGACGCCTCGCCTCAACACCATGATCGTTTCGCTGTTCTGCGGTGTGCTCGCCGCCGCCATTCCGCTGGGGCAGCTCGCCGATGCGACGAGCATCGGTACGTTGTTCGCGTTCGCGCTGGTCAATGTGGCCGTCGTGGTGCTGCGACGGACCAGGCCGGACATGCCGCGGACGTTCCGGGTGCCGTTGTCGCCGGTGCTTCCCGCGCTCGGACTCGGGTTCTGCGTCTGGATGATGGGCAGCCTCGACACCGTCACCTGGGTCGTCTTCGGGGTCTGGATGGCCGTCGGGCTCGTGTTCTACTTCAGTTACGGCTATCGCCGCTCCCGTCTCGCGACCTCTTCGACTCCCTTGACTCCATCAGCTCCGTCGACTCCAGAGAAGTGATCCACCCGCAGTGCTGAACGATCTCGACGAACGCATCGTGCACGCCCTCGCCGAGGACGCCCGCCGCTCCTACTCCGACATCGGCCAACTCATCGGGCTCTCCGCGCCCGCGGTCAAGCGGCGGGTGGACCGGCTGAGGGCCACCGGCGCGATCACCGGCTTCACGGTTCGGGTGGACCCCGCCGCGCTCGGGTGGGAGACCGAGGGGTTCGTCGAGATCTACTGCCGGCGGAACACGTCGCCGGAGACGATCCAGCGGGGGCTGGAGCGGTATCAGGAGGTCGTCGCGGCGTCCACCGTCACCGGGGAAGCCGATGCCGTAGTGCAGGTTTTCGCCTCGGACATGCGGCACTTCGAGCGGGTGCTGGAGCGGATTGCCGGGGAGCCGTTCGTGGAGCGGACGAAGTCCGTTCTTGTGCTGTCGCCCTTGTTGCGGCGTTTTTCCTCCGGGTCGCCCGCCTAGTAACTCGGGTGGGCGAGGTTGTCGGCGGCCGCGGGGCTCGTCGTGGTTCCCACGCCCACGCGGCGGAGCCGCAAATCGACACAGCCCCGCGCCCCTTTCTTGCTGATCGGCGGCTGAAAATTCGCGCCCTTCGCCTACCATCGGGTCTATGACCTGGCGACATTGATCCATCAGCCGTGCCTCCCGAGGGCCGCCTCGGACGCCGTATCACCGACGTCCGAATCGCTCCTTCGGGAAGGCCTCATGACTCTCTCACCTGCGCGTGTGCCCAGTGTCGGGACCAGTGGTGTCCGACGGCTGACGGCCACGCTGTACGGCTACGCGTTCCTCGACGACTTCGTGCTGCTCTACCCGGTGTACGCGCTGTTGTTCAGCGACACCGGTCTGTCGATCTGGCAGATCTCCTCATTGTTCGCCCTGTGGTCCATCACCGGGATCGTGCTGGAGGTGCCGTCCGGTGCCTGGGCCGATGCCGTCTCCCGGCGGCTGCTGCTGTGGCTGGGGCCGCTGCTCACCGCCGCGGGTTTCGCCCTGTGGGTGATCGTCCCGTCGTACTGGGCCTTCGCCCTCGGCTTCGTCCTCTGGGGTGTGCGCGGCGCGCTCGGCTCCGGTGCGCTGGAAGCGCTGGTCTACGACGAACTGGACCGCCTCGGCGCGGCCGACCGGTACGCGCGTGTCATCGGCCGGGCCCAGGCGGTCGGCATGGTCGCCGTGATGGCGGCGATGGGGCTGGCGGGGCCGGTCCTCGATTTCGGTGGCTATCCGGCCGTGGGCGCGGCGAGCGTGCTGGTCTGTGTGCTGACCTCGGTGATGGCCACGCGGTTCCCGGAGCACCGGTCGGCCGTGGCGGGCGGTGGTGAACGGGCCTCCACCCGCACGACCCTGCGGACCGGACTCGCGGAGGTCCGCCGGGACCGGTCCGTACGCGGGGCACTGCTGCTCGTGCCTGCCGTCGGTGCGGTGTGGGGCGCCCTCGACGAATACACGCCGCTGTTGGTCCGGGACACCGGGGTGGCCGAGCACACGGTTCCCTATCTGTTGCTGGTGATCTGGGTGGGGCCGACGATCGGCAGCCTGCTGACCGGGGCGGGGGAGCGGTTGCGCACGGCCGGGCTCGGGGTGGTGCTGGCAGGCTCGGCGTTCGTGCTGGCCGTGGGGGCGCTGATGGGCACACCGGCCGGCATCGGGCTGGTGTCCGTCGCCTTCGGTGGCTTCCAGTTGGTCAACGTGCTCGCTGACGCGCGGCTCCAGGACCGGATCGAGGGAGCTCGGCGGGCGACTCTGACGTCCGTCGCGAGCATGGGGACGGAGTTGGCCACGGTCGGTGTCTTTGCCGCGTACGCCGTGATCGCTGCGTCCTCTGCGCACGGGGTTGCGTTCGCCGTGTTCGCGGTGCCGTATCTGGTGACGGCGATCGTGCTGGCGCGGAGGGGCGCGTAGGGGGTGGGGCGTGGGGACCGTGGGCGGCTGCGGGTTCGTCGTGGTTGATCGCGCCCGCGCGGCGGAGCCGCATATTCGGCACAGCCCCGCGCCCCTGAGGGAATCGGGCGCGCCCTCGGACAGAGACGCAACGAATCGTCGGCCACCCCATCCACCACGCAACGAATCCATCATCTGCGCGCAATGGCCTCCGCTTGTCCGGCCCGGCGCGCCGACCGTACCGTCTAGGTGGCCCCCGAAACCCCCTTTCGTCCCGGTGAGGAACACGCATGCGTACCGCCCTGCTCCAGAGCTCCGGTCGTCCCGGCTCGGTCGTCGGGAACCTGAAGGTGCTCGACGAGGCCGCGGGGCGGGCCGCCGCGGCCGGGGCGGGCCTGGTGGTGGCGCCGGAGATGTTCTTGACCGGGTATGCGATCGGTGATGACATCGGTCGGCTCGCCGAGGCCGCCGACGGTGACTCGGCCGACGCGGTCGCCGAGATCGCGGGGCGGCAGGGGGTCGCGATCGCGTACGGGTATCCGGAGCGCGCCGGTGACGCTGTCTTCAACTCGGCGCAGCTCGTCTCCGCCGACGGCGTCCGGCTGGCGAACTACCGCAAGACCCATCTTTTCGGCTGCTTCGAGCGCGATCACTTCACGCCGGGCGAGCGATCCGTCGTCCAGGCCGAGCTGGGCGGGCTCCGCGTCGGGATCCTGATCTGCTACGACGTGGAGTTCCCGGAGAACGTCCGCGCCCACGCCCTCGCCGGCACCGAACTGCTCGTGGTGCCGACGGCCCAGATGCATCCGTTCCAGTTCGTCGCCGAGTCGATGATCCCGGTGCGGGCCTTCGAGAACCAGATGTACGTCGCGTACGTCAACCGGGTCGGCCGCGAAGGGGAGTTCGAGTTCGTCGGGCTCTCCACGCTGGCCGGGCCCGACGGGGTCGCGCGCACTCGCGCCGGACGCGGGGACGACCTCGTCCTCGCCGATGTCGACCGCGCCTTCCTCGCGGCCTCGCGCGAGACGAACCCGTATCTCCAGGACCGTCGCCCCGGTCTCTACGGGTCCCTCGTCTGAGATCCGCCACCCCTTACCTTTCTTGACCTTTCTTGCCGCAAGGAGTCCGTACCCCATGACGTCCACCGTGCCCAACGCCATCGAGCACGCAGACGAGCAGCAGCCGCCGATCACCATGTTCGGCCCGGACTTCCCGTACGCGTACGACGACTTCCTGGCCCACCCGGCCGGCCTGGGCCAGATCCCGGCCACCGAGCACGGCACCGAGGTCGCGGTCATCGGCGGCGGGCTGTCCGGCATCGTGGCGGCGTACGAGCTGATGAAAATGGGGCTCAAGCCGGTCGTCTACGAGGCCGACCGGATCGGCGGGCGGCTGCGAACCGTGGGGTTCGAGGGGTGCGACCCGTCGCTCACGGCCGAGATGGGGGCGATGCGCTTTCCGCCGTCCTCCACCGCGCTCCAGCACTACATCGACCTGGCGGGTCTGGAGACCCGGCCCTTCCCCAATCCCCTCGCGGAGACCACGCCTTCGACCGTCGTCGACCTCAAGGGCGAGTCCCACTACGCCGAGACGATCGACGACCTGCCGCAGGTGTACCGGGACGTCGCCGCCGCCTGGAACGCCTGCCTCGAAGAGGGCGCCGACTTCTCCGACATGAACCGGGCGCTGCGTGAGCGGGATGTGCCGCGCATCCGGGAGATCTGGGCGAAGCTCGTCGAGCGGCTCGACAACCAGACCTTCTACGGCTTCCTCTGCGACTCCGAGGCCTTCAAGTCCTTCCGGCACCGCGAGATCTTCGGCCAGGTCGGCTTCGGCACGGGCGGCTGGGACACCGACTTCCCGAACTCCATCCTGGAGATCCTGCGCGTCGTCTACACCGAGGCCGACGACCACCACCGCGGCATAGTCGGCGGCAGTCAGCAGCTTCCACTGCGGCTCTGGGCGCGCGAGCCGGAGAAGATCGTGCACTGGCCGTACGGGACGTCCCTGAAGTCCCTGCATGTCGACGGTGAGCCGCGGCCCGCCGTGACCCGGCTGCGCCGGACCGCCGGCAACAAGATCACCGTGACGGACGCGAACGGGGACATCCGTACGTACCAGGCGGCGATCTTCACCGCCCAGTCCTGGATGCTGCTGTCGAAGATCGCCTGTGACGACTCGCTCTTCCCGATCGACCACTGGACGGCCATCGAGCGGACCCACTACATGGAGTCCAGCAAGCTCTTCGTGCCCGTCGACCGGCCGTTCTGGCTCGACAAGGCCGTCGACGACAGGGGAAATCCGACCGGGCGGGACGTGATGTCGATGACGCTCACCGACCGGATGACGCGTGGGACCTACCTCCTCGACGACGGTCCGGACAAGCCCGCCGTCATCTGCCTCTCCTACACGTGGTGCGACGACAGTCTGAAGTGGCTGCCGCTGTCCGCGAGCGAGCGGATGGAGGTCATGCTGAAGTCGCTCGGCGAGATCTACCCGAAGGTCGACATCCGGAGCCACGTCATCGGCAACCCGGTGACCGTGTCCTGGGAGAACGAGCCCTACTTCATGGGCGCGTTCAAGGCGAACCTGCCCGGTCACTACCGTTACCAGCGGCGCCTGTTCACGCACTTCATGCAGGACCGGCTGCCCGAGGACAAGCGGGGCGTCTTCCTCGCAGGCGACGACATCTCCTGGACGGCCGGCTGGGCCGAGGGCGCGATCCAGACCGCGCTCAACGCGGTCTGGGGCGTCATGCACCACTTCGGGGGCGCCACCGACGCGACCAACCCCGGGCCCGGGGATGTCTACGACGAGATCGCGCCCGTCGAACTCCCGGAGGACTAGAGCCTGTTGGAGGGGGTCTGTGGATGGGGGGCTACACCCCGGCCGCCCGCGCCGAGGCATACACCTCCGCGGCCACGTCCTTGAGCTCCTCGGCGTCCCGCAGGCCGTACTGCAGGTCGAGGAAGATCTCGTCCAGGCCGATCGCGGCGTGCGCGGCGAGGTCCTCTGCGAGTTGGCCGGCGTTGCCCTGGAAGGGGTGGCGGTCTGCGCCCTCGTAGGCCTTGGTCTGGTACTGCACGTTGATGCGCAGCACCGAGCGGAGCGGACCGATACGGCGGCGCTCGGCGGCCAGGGTGCGCAACTGCCGCCACTGCGCGGCCAGTTCCTCGACGCCGAGGCCGACCGGCAGCCAGCCGTCGGCGTGGTCGACGAGTCTGCGCCGGGCTCTCGCGGTGCTCCCGGAGAGCAGGATGGGAATCGGCCGGCGGGGCTTGGGACCGACCACGGCGGAGGCGATCTTCGTGAGCCTTCCGTGGTACGACACCGGGTCCGGGCCCCAGACCGCCCGGCACACGCCGATCAGCTCCTCCAGCACCTGGTCGCGTTCCTCGAAGGGCCGGACGGCCGCCGCGGCGTACTCGTCGAGGGACCAGCCCGTGCCGAGCCCCGCGACGACCCGGCCGCCGCTCGCCGCGTCCAGCGAGGCCAGGGACTTGGCCAGTTGGAACGGCACGTGCAGCGGGGCGATCAGGCTCGTGCCCAGCCGAACCCGCTCGGTGGCCGCCGCGGCCAGGGTGAGGGTGACGAGGGGCTCGGCCACGTGCCGGTAGTGGTCCGGCCAGGGCAGGCCCTCCAGGCCGTACAGACCCTGCGACGGTGGTTCCGGGAACAGGGCCCGTTCGAAGACCCACAGGCTGTCGTAGCCGATGTTCTCGGCCGTACGCGCCACGTCGGGCACGTCCTTTCCGATGTCGTACTGCCGCATCTGGGGAAGGGCGAGCCCGAGCCGTAACGCCATGCCGTGTGCTCCTCTGCGAGGGACCTGCTCAAGTCGAACGTAATACGTTCACATGTGAGTGCGTCCGGCGCGGGTGTGTTCGCCTCGGTTCGGTGGAGTCGGTTCGGTGGGTCGGTTCCCGCCGGTCCGGCGGTGGCATCGGCGGTGGGCGGTTCAGTCCGGCAGCGGGGTCAGCAGCATGCGTCCCGTCAGTCCCACCGCCGCGTCCAGGCGGTGGGCGAACTCCTCGGCGAGATCGGGGAGTCCGCGCAGCGCCCACAGCGTGCGGGTGGCCGACCAGGTGGCCTCACGGGCGCGTTCCAGGCTCCACGCGCCGAGCAGATGGGTGAGCGGATCGGCGATCTGGAGGAGATCGGGCCCCGGCATCAGCTCCTCGCGGATGCTCTCCTCCAGCGACACGAGGACATCGCCCACATGCTCGAACTCGTCCTCCAGATCGGCGGGTTCGCAGCCGAGCGTACGACAGGTGTCCACGACGGCCAGCGCGAGATCGTGCCCGATGTGCGCATTGATGCCGGAGAGCGCGAACTGCAGCGGTCGTACGCCGGGATGGCGCCGGAGCTGCAGCAACGGCCGCCAGCACGCGGGCGCACAGCTGCCCTCGGCGACCCTCAGATACCGCTCGGCGAAGAGCACGTCCAAGGTGATCGCGGCCTCGGCGTCCGGGAAGTGGCCGGCGTCCAGTCGTCGGTCGATCGCCTCAGTGACGGTGAGGTAGACGCGGTTGAAGACGGCGATCCCGTCCCGCTCGGGGAGGACCGCGTCGAGGGCGCGCATACGGGAGATGACTGTGTCTACTGAGTCCACGGAATTGGTGAAATGTTCCAACTGCGCCATAGGGGGCAGGGTCCCAGGCCTAGGCTGACACCGGTGCCGCCGTGCCCGGCGCGTCCCCGGAACGGGGTAACGCGGGCGCGGCGGGAAGTACCGGAAAACCGACGGAGCGCGGTCCGGGGAGCAGGGGGGAGCACCACGTGTCAGGCTTACGCGCCCAGCGTCTGGCCGCACGCCGAGCCGAGCGCAGGCGGGCGGCGAGGCGCAGCGCCATGGTGGTCGCGGCGACGGCCGTGGCCGTCGTCGGAACCGTCACCGGGATGGTGGCCGCGTTCGACGGCGACAGAGGCGCCGACGAGGCCCGACCGCTGATGAACCGCTCACCTGGCCTCCCGTCCGATCCGGCCGAGCCGCCCCCGGTCTCGCCCTCCCCGTCACGTACCTCACGCTCATCACCCCTGCCGTCGCCCTCGAAGTCGCCCGAACCCTCCGAGAAGGCCGGTGTGAAGCCCTCGGCGGAGAAGACCGAACAACGGACGGATCCCGTGCCCGGCCCCGGCGAGCTCTACCGCCACCCCGACTCCCAGGTCCTCGACTGGGTCCGGGACAACCCGGACGACCCGCGCAGCGCCGCCATCGAGGCCGGCATCGCCGATCGTCCGGCCGCCGTCTGGTTCACCGACCCCACCCCGGCGACCGCCACCTCCCAGGTCGCGGCGATCGCCTCCGGGGGCGCCGCGCGGGGACAGGTGCCGGTCCTCGTGGCGTACGCCATCCCCGACCGCGACTGCGGAGGGGCATCGCAGGGCGGGGCGTCGAGCCTGGAGGCGTACGACGCCTGGATCGACGCGTTCGCCGCCGGGCTCGGCTCGGACGACGTCATCGTGATCCTGGAGCCGGACGCGATCGCCCAGTCCGACTGCCTCTCCGCCGGAACCCGTGCCGACCGCTTCGTCTCGCTCGCCCGCGCCGGCCGCGTCCTCAAGGCGGCCAACCCCAACGCCCGCGTCTACTACGACGCCGGGCACTCGGAATGGAACGTGCCGGACAAACAGGCCGCACTCCTCCGCCAGGCGGGTGCCGCCTCGCCCGGCGGCTCCGACGGCGTCTTCAGCAACGTGTCCAACTTCAACCCCACCGACGCCGAGGTCCCCTACACCCGCCAGGTCCTGGAGGCACTCGGTGGCCCCGCGGCTCTCGGCGCCGTCATCGACACCAGCCGCAACGGCAACGGCGCCCCGGTCGACGGCGAGTGGTGCGACCCCGCCGGCCGAGGCCTCGGCCGACCACCGACCCTCACCACCGGCGAGCCCCGCATCGACGCCTACCTGTGGGTGAAACTGCCGGGCGAGTCCGACGGCTGCCGGGGGAGGGCTGGGGCGTTCTCACCCGGGTACGCGTACGAACTGGCGCGGGGGTGAGGGACGCCGGGGCGGTCGCTGCCCGCCTGGGACCTCGCCATCACCGACGGCGAGGTCGGCGACTTGTGCCGGGCACTCGCGGTACGGATACGGCCGCACCCGCGTCCTCGTACGGGGCCGGACGTGGGCACCCCGCGGTCGGCCCCGTGGACCGGCCGCTTCACAGCCTCGGGTCGGGAACCGCCGCGTCCGGCCGGGTGGCCTTCGGGCGGTCCCGATCGCTGGTGCGCAGCACGCCCGCGAAGACGACCAGGCCGCAGGCCAGCACGGTCACCAGGCCGAACGACACGACCAGGCTGGTCAGCTGTGCCAGACCGCCGATCGCGCTCGGCGCGACCAGTCCGGAGGTGTAGGTGATGGTCGCGACGCCCGCGATGGCCTGGCTGGGGTTCGGCCCGCTGCGGCCGGCGGCGGCGAAGCAGAGCGGTACGACGACCGCGATGCCCAGGCCCATCAGCGCGAAGCCGGCCATCGCGACCGCCGGCTGGTTCGCTACGACGATGAGGACCCCGCCGAGCACGGCGAGGACACCGCTCGCCCGTACGGTCCGGACCGCGCCGAAGCGGTTCACCACCGCGTCGCCGGCGATCCGAGCCACCGCCATGGTCAGCATGAAAGCGGTGGTGCAGGCCGCCGCGAGCCCGGCCGAGGTCTCCAACCGGTCCCGCAGATAGACCGCCGACCAGTCCAGGGCCGCCCCCTCGGCGAACACCGCGCAGAACCCGACCGCGCCGATCAGCAGTGCCGACTTCGGCGGCAGCGCGAAGCGGGGCGGCGGCTCCTCGTCCTCGGTGGGCCTGAGGTCCAGCACCCACTGGCAGGCGACGAGACCGAGGACGGTGAGCGCGGCCGCCGCCAGCGCGTGGTGCAGCCGGGCGTCCGAGCCCAGGTGGGCGGCGAGTGTGCCGGCCGCCGAGCCGACGAGGGCGCCCGCGCTCCACATGCCGTGCAGGCCGGACATGATCGACTTCCCTAGACGGTTCTCGACCTCGACGCCGAGCGCGTTCATCGCGACGTCCGCCATGCCCGCCGACGCGCCGTACACGAACAGCGCGAGGCAGAGTGTCCCGAGGTTCGGCGCGAGGGACGGCAGGATCAGCGCGAGCGTCCACAGCGAGATCAGCCCACGCAGCGCGGTGCGGGCGCCGAAGTGGTGGCTGATGCGGCCCGCGAGCGGCATGGCCAAGGACGCGCCGATCGCCGGAAAGGCGAGTGCGAGGCCCAGTTGGCCCGCGCTGACCCCGGCATGGTCCTGGATCCACGGCACGCGGGTCGCGAACGAGCCGGTGACGGCGCCGTGCACCGCGAACACGGCCGCCACGGCGTACCGTGCCCGCCTCACCTCGCGCTGCTCGTAGACCACCGCGCTCATTCTCCGCCTCCCTGAATCTCCGGTGCACCGCGATGCCGGCGCGCTCGGCTCTCACCCGTCGTTGTCTCCGGGTGTCGCCGCGCCTGCTGCGCTTTTGGTGTTCGGAGCTCGTAGGCCCCGGCTTCGATTCTCCAGATCCCGGCTTGCCCGCTGTCCTCGAATTTCCGGTTCCCCGACGCCCTCGGCCCACCCGGCCACCGTCGCGCGCCGTAAACTATCAGGAAGCCTGCCTGATAGATAGGTGGCGCGTCCGCCCGAGGGCCCCCGGCCGTACGGCGCCGCAGATCTGGGAGGATCCCGGCATGCCCGCATCACCCAGCACCGCCCGAGCCATCAACGACCGGCTCGCCCTGCGGCTGCTGCAGGCGGAAGGGCCGCTGACGGCCGGGCAGTTGAAGCAGCTCACCGGCCTGTCCCGGCCCACTGTCGCCGACCTCGTGGAGCGCCTCACGGCCGCCGGGCTGATCGAGGTCGTGGGGGAGTCGGGGGAGCAGCGCCGGGGGCCCAACGCTCGCGTCCACGGCATCGTCGCGGACCGTGCGCACCTCGCCGCCCTCGATGTGCGCACCGAGGGTGTCACGGTCGTCGTCGCCGACCTGCTCGGTACGGAGCTGGCGCGGGCGTCCGTCCCGATCGCGGACAGCACCGGCACGGGGCCCGCGGTGGAGCAGGCGGTCACTCTGGTGGAGCGTGCCGCGAAGGAAGCGGGCGCCGACCGGCTGCACACGGTGGCGATCGGTGCCCCCGGCCTGATCGACCCGGCCACGGGCGAGCTCCGCGACTCCAGTGGCCTGCCCGAATGGCATCGCCGTCTGGTCGCCGCCCTCGGTGAACGGCTCCCCGCCCGCGTCCTCGTCGAGAACGAGACCAACCTCGCCGCCCTCGCCGAACAGCGTGACGGCGCCGCCCGCGACCGCGACACCTTCGTCCTCCTCTGGCTCGGCCTCGGCACCGGCGCCGCCGTCGTCCTCGACGGACACCTCCGCCGGGGCGCCTCCGGCGGCACGGGCGAGATCGGCTTCCTCCCGGTCCCGGGCACGACCACGGTCCCCTCGGCCACCGACTGCGAGGGCGGCTTCCACTCCCTGGGCGGCGCGGCGGCGGTGGCGGCACTGGCCACCGAACACGGCGTCACGGCGGAGGCGGCGACGAACGAGCCGCACGCGGCAACGCTGGTACGGGCGGCGGCGGCCGGGCTCTCGGCGAACGGCACACCGACCGCGCCGAACACCGCCGACCTCGCGCCGCGAGTGCCGAACCGTTCGGTGGAGGAGGCCGCGAGCGGTTCGGCGGGGGCGGCGACCCCTTCGCCGCACGGTGCCCGCCCCCCGGCCGCTCCCGTCTCCTCGGTCGTTCCCCACGCCCGCTTCCTCGATGCCCTGGCCGACCGCCTGGCCATAGGCGCCGCCTCTGTCGTCGCCGTGCTCGACCCCGGTTGTGTGGTGCTCGGTGGGGAGGTCGGGCAGGCCGGTGGGGAGGAGCTCGCCGCCAGGGTGGGGGTTCGGCTGGCGGCCATGTCGCCCCTGCCGACCGAGGTCCGGCCCAGTGGCCTCGGCGGGGCCGCCGTGCTGCGGGGCGCGCTGCTCATGGCCCGGGAGGCGGCGCAGGACGAGCTGTTCGCACCGCCCGCGCGATAGCGCGTGGCGTGTGGGGGCGGGTGCTCCGAGTCCGTCCCGGCGGCGCCTTGCACCGCCGTCCGCTCGCCTTAGTGTCGGCCCTGTCGGCCCTGTCGGCCCTGTCGGCCCTGTCGGCCCTGTCGGCCCTGTCGGCGCGTCGGGCGGCCTGTGTCAGCCGCTGCCGGCCGTCGAGCCGTGTGGCGCCTCCGACCCCGACCCCGCCTCCGCCTCCGACCCCGACCCCGCCTCCGCCTCCGACCCGGCCTCCGCCTCCGACCCCGCCTCCGCCTCCGACCCCGCCTCCGCTTCCGCCACCGCCTCCGCCTCCTTCAGCGGTGTCGGCCGTTCCTGCCCGCCGCTCACCCCTTCCCCCGACCTCCACCGAACCGTTCCGTCAGGTACTCCCCGAACGTCCCCTCCCCCACAGCCCGCCCCGGCGTGAGGTGGCCCCCGGTCCGAAAGCCCCGGTACGCCTTGCCGAGCAGCGGAACGTTCAGCAGGGGGCGGCGACGGCCGGTGGCCGTCAGGTAGGCGCGGGCCAGCTGGGGGAAGGTCAGGATTTCGGGGCCGCCCATGTCGTCGACGCGGCCGGCGGGGGAGCCCACGGCCAGCTCCGCCAGGCGCTCGGCGACCTCGGCGACGGCGACGGGCTGGTCGCTCACCCCGGCGGGGAGCATCATGACCGGCGGCTTGGAAAGGCCCTGGAAGAGCATCACGAGCAGGTCGTGGAACTGGGTCGCGCGCAGGGTCGTCCAGCCCAGCCCCGACTCCTCGACCAGCCGCTCGACGGCCAACTTGGACCGGTAGTAGCCGAGCGGCACCCGGTCCACGCCGACGATCGAGATGTAGACCAGGTGCCGCACCCTCGCCCGCCGCGCCGCCGCGATCAGGTTCTCCGCCGCCTTCTCGTCGCCCCCGCGCGGCGACGTCGCGCAGTGCACGATCGTGTCCACCCCCGCCACGGCCGCGTCCAGCCCGCTCCCGCCCGCGACGAGATCGACGGCGTACGGCTGCGCGTGTCGGCTGAGCACCCGCACCTCGTGACCGTCCGCCCGCAGCCGCTCGGTGACGGGCCGGCCGAGGACACCGGTGCCGCCGGTCACCAGGATCGTGGTCATGTTGTCCATCCCCTTCGTACGCCGGACGCTCCCGGCCGGAAACGCCCTACGGCAGCTACGACTGGACACTTCCCGTGGAATGTGACAACCGCGGCGATGGAGGGTGCTGGAATCCGGCGCCCGGTCACGCTCCGGTCAGCTGCCGTCCCGCGAACTCCAGCTTGTCCGGGTTCACCACGACCCGCACGTCCGTCACGACATCGCCCCGGAACGCGAAGGACACGGTGCCCACGAGCGCGTCGCCAACCCTGGCGAGCAGCGCGGCGGAGCCGTTGACCTCGGCCACGGCGAAGTCCAGGCCGCCCGCGAACCGTTCCCAGCCCCCGGCCACCAGCCGCAGCACCTTCTCGCGTCCCTCGACCGGCCGCCGCGCCGCGCTGACCTTGCCGCCGCCGTCGGACCACCAGGTCACGTCCTCGGCGAGAATCTTCTCCAGCCCGGCCATGTCGCCGTCCTGGGCCGCCGCGAGGAAGGACTCCACCAGTCCGGACCGCCGCTCCGGCGTCGGCTCGAACCGGGCCTCCGGTACCGCCACCCGCCCCGCCGCCCGCCGGTACAGCTGACGGCAGTTGGCCTCGGTCAGATCCAGGACGGCCGCGATCTCCCGGTACCCGTACGCGAAGGCCTCCCGCAGTACGTACACGGCCCGCTCGGTCGGGGTGAGCCGCTCCAGCAGGACCAGGAGCGCGAGCGAGACCGCGTCGCGCTGCTCGGCCGACTGCAGCGGCCCGAGCGTTCCGTCGGAGGTGAGGACCGGCTCCGGCAGCCAGGTCCCCGAGTACCGCTCGCGGCGTGCCCGCGCGGAGGTCAGCCGGGTGAGACAGAGGTTGGTGACGGCCTTGGCGAGCCAGGCGCCGGGCTGTTCGATGGCCGTACGGTCCGCGCCGCTGAAGCGCAGATACGCGTCCTGCACGGCGTCCTCGGCGTCCGCGGCGGAGCCCAGCAGACGGTAGGCCAGACCGAACAGGCGGGGGCGGTGCGCTTCGAACTCGTCGGCGGTGGTGGTCGTCACGCCCCCACCCTCCCAGAGCGCACGCCCGCGCTCTGCCGGAGGCCGCCGGGTGACACATGAGTGGGACCCGGCGACGGGGCAAGGGCCGTCGTCACCGCCGCCGGGCCGTTCGAGGCGGGTACCGCGACCGCAGACTTTAAAAGGACTAGACCAAGCTGGTCAATGGGGTCGGGCCGCTTCGAGTGGGGTCACTGTGACGGAAGTTGACCCGTGGTCAGTCATAGCCGAAACTCGTCGGTCCTCGCTGGGGAAGTCCAGTGACACGGTCTGTGAGCCACCCCACAGTCCTCACCCGCATGGGTGCCGACCGGGCGTGGCACACTGGCCATGTACCAGAAGCAGCGCACTCCGGGGTCGGTGAAAGTCCGAACCGGCGGTTATAGTCCGCGACCCGGTCGCTTTCAGCGGCCGGTTGACCAGGTGAAATTCCTGGACCGACGGTTAAAGTCCGGATGGGAGGCAGTGCGCGGCGGGCGGGCATTCGTGCGCGCCGCCGTCTGTTTTTGGCCTACCCCGACAGGGGTGGGTCTTCTACGCGGCGTCGCTCCCTGTGTCGCTGCCCGCTCATGTCTGTCTCTTCGACAGCCCCGGAGTCCGTGCCTACGAGGCAGGAGGACCCGGGAAGTGTTCACCGGAATCGTCGAAGAGCTGGGTGAGGTCACCGCCGTCGAGAAGCTCGGCGACTCCTCCCGCTTCCGTCTGCGCGGCCCCGTCGTCACACAAGGCGCGCGCCATGGCGACTCCATCGCCGTCAACGGCGTCTGTCTCACGGTCGTGGAGCACGAGGACGACTGGTTCACCGCCGACGTCATGGCGGAGAGCCTGGAACGCTCCAGCCTCGGCGCCCTCATCGTCGGCTCCCGCGTCAACCTCGAACGCCCCATGGCCGTCGGCGACCGCCTCGGCGGGCACATCGTGCAGGGCCACGTCGACGGCACGGGCGAGGTCATCGAGCGCAAGCCGTCCGAGAACTGGGAGATCGTCAAGATCTCGCTCCCGGCGGACCTCACGCGGTACGTCGTCGAGAAGGGCTCCATCACCGTCGACGGCATCAGCCTCACCGTCGTCGACGCCGGCCCCGACTACTTCACCGTCAGCCTCATCCCGACCACCCTCGATTTGACCACGCTCGGCCGCAAGCAGCCCGGCGACCCGGTCAACCTCGAGGTCGACGTCATCGCCAAGTACGTCGAGCGGCTGCTGGGCACACGGGGAGCGGACGCCCAGGGGATCGGTATTCAGGGGGCGGCGCAGTGAATTCGCTGAACACCGTCGCCTTCACCGCATTCGGCCAGCAGATCCTCTGGTCGGACATGATCGGCAACATCCTCGGTCTGATCGCCCTCGCCCTCGGCGCGATCCGCTCCATCTGGAACTGGCCCGTGCAGTTCCTCTCCGGCCTCGTCCTCTTCGGCGCCTTCGCCGGCCACCTGAGCGGCAGCGCCGGCAAGCAGGTCATCGTCATGGCCGTCGCCGCGTACGGCTGGTGGCAGTGGAACCGTACGAAGGGGCGGTCCGCGGACGGCGCCATCACCCCGCGCTTCGCCACCTGGCGCGAGCGCGGCTACCTCGTCGCCGGCGCCGTGTTCGGCACCCTCGCCGTCGCCGGCCTCTTCACCGCGTTCCCCACCCTGTCCTGGGACCCCTGGCCGGACGCGTACATCTTCACCGGCACCATCGTCGCCATGTACGCCCAGGCGCGCGGCATGGTCGAGTTCTGGTTCGCCTGGCTGCTCGTCGACCTGGTCGGCGTACCGCTCAACTTCGCCAACGGCTACGCGTTCTCCGGATTCGTCTACATCATCTACGGCGCGCTCGTCCTGTGGGGCATGCGCGACTGGTGGCTGCGCTCCCGCAAGCCCGCCCTGGAAGGAGCCCCGGCATGACCACGGCGCCGATCCTGTACAGCACCGACGACATCGAGAACTTCGGACTCGACCCCATCGAGCAGGCCATCGCCGACATCGCGGCGGGCCGCCCGGTCGTGGTCGTCGACGACGAGGACCGCGAGAACGAGGGCGACCTCGTCATCGCAGCCGAAAAGGCCACCCCCGAGATCGTCGCCTTCATGATGAGCGAGTGCCGGGGCATGATCTGCGCGCCCATGGAGGGCGACGAGCTGGACCGCCTCGAACTGCCGCAGATGGTGCAGCAGAACACCGAGTCCATGCGCACCGCCTTCACCGTCACCGTCGACGCCGCCCCCCGGCACGGCGTCACCACCGGCATCTCCGCCTCCGACCGCGCCACCACGCTCCAACTCCTGGCGAGCGGCTCGGCCGAGCCGGGCGACTTCGTCCGCCCCGGCCACATCTTCCCGCTGCGCGCCCGGTCCGGCGGGGTGCTCGTGCGCAACGGCCACACCGAGGCCGCCGTCGACCTCGCCCGCCTCGCGGGCCTGCGCCCGGCCGGAGCGATCGTCGAGATCGCCGGCGAGGACGGCCGCATGCTGCGCCTTCCCGAACTCATCCCGTTCGCCCGCAAGCACGGCCTGACGATCATCTCCATCGAGGACCTGATCGCCTACCGCCGCTCCGCCGAGCCCACCGTCAAGCGCGAGGCGAAGACCCAACTCCCCACGGCCTTCGGTGACTTCACGGCGTACGGCTACCGCTCCACCGTCGACGGCGTCGAGCACGTCGCCCTCGTCCACGGCGAGATCGGCGACGGCGAGGACGTCCTCGTCCGCGTCCACTCCGAATGCCTCACCGGCGACATCTTCCACTCGCTGCGCTGCGACTGCGGCCCCCAGCTGGGGACCTCCCTCGAACGCATCGTCACCGAGGGCCGCGGCGTCGTCGTCTACCTGCGCGGCCACGAGGGCCGCGGCATCGGACTGCTGTCCAAGCTGCGCGCGTACGAACTCCAGGAGCGCGGCCGCGACACCCTCGACGCCAACCTCGAGCTGGGCCTGCCCGCCGACGCCCGGGATTACGGCGCCGGCGCACAGATCCTCCAGGACCTGGGCGTCCGCAGCCTGCGTCTGATGACCAACAACCCCGAGAAGACCGACGCTCTCGTCCGGCACGGCCTCGACGTCACCGACCGCGAACCGATGCCGGTCCGCGCGGGCGAGCACAACCTCCGCTATCTGCGCACCAAGCGGGACCGGATGGGCCACGACCTGCCCTGGCTGGACACAACCACCGCGTCCACCTGCGGCAACCAGTAACCCGGTAACAACGAACAGCACGACCAGCTCGTACGACCAGCTCGTACGAGATTCAGGAACCAAGGAGCAACGTGAGCGGCAAGGGCGCACCCGAACTGTCCGTACGCAACTGCGGCGACCTGCGCGTCGCGGTCATCGCGGCCCAGTGGCACGAGAAGGTGATGGACGGCCTCGTCGAAGGCGCCCTGCGCGCCCTGCGCGACCTGGGCATCGACGAGCCGACACTCCTGCGGGTCCCCGGCAGCTGGGAACTGCCCGTCGTCGCCAAGGTCCTCGCGGGCCGCGGCTACGACGCGATCGTCGCCCTCGGCGTCGTCATCCGCGGCGGCACCCCCCACTTCGAGTTCGTGTGCCAGGGCGTCACCCAGGGCCTCACCCAGGTCTCCGTCGACACCGGCGTCCCCGTCGGCTTCGGCGTACTGACCTGCGACACCGAGGAGCAGGCCCTGGACCGCGCGGGCATCGAGGGCTCGAACGAGGACAAGGGCCACGAGGCGGTGACGGCGGCCGTCGCGACCGCGGCCACCCTCCGCTCAGTATCTGAACCCTGGCGCTGAGACACAGGCGGTTGCGCGTAGGCTGAGCATCACCATGTCCAAGAAGACGTTCGAGGAGCTCTTCACCGAGCTCCAGCACAAGGCCGCCACCGGCGACCCCGCCACTTCCCGCACCGCAGAGCTGGTCGAGAAGGGCGTCCATGCCATCGGCAAGAAGGTCGTCGAAGAGGCCGCCGAGGTCTGGATGGCCGCCGAGTACGAGGGCAAGGAAGCAGCCGCCGAGGAGATCTCGCAGCTGCTGTACCACGTCCAGGTGATGATGGTCGCCCGCGGCATCTCGCTGGACGACGTGTACGCCCATCTCTGAGCCGTAACCCCGCACACCGCACACATTCCGTACGCACGACATTCGAACGACATACGAACGAAGGAAGCTCGCCTCATGCTGCGCATCGCCGTCCCCAACAAGGGTTCCCTGTCCGGACCTGCGGGGGAGATGCTGCATGAGGCCGGCTACCAGCAGCGCCGGGAGTCCAAGGAGCTGCGGATCGTCGACCCGGTCAACGAGGTGGAGTTCTTCTACCTCCGCCCCCGCGACATCGCGATCTACGTCTCCTCCGGCCGCCTCGACATCGGCATCACCGGACGCGACCTCCTCATCGACTCCGGCGCCAAAGCCGAGGAGATCCTGCCGCTCGGCTTCGCCCGCTCCACCTTCCAGTTCGCCGGCAAGCCCGGTACGGCGAACGGCGTCGCGGACCTGAAGGGCAAGACGGTCGCGACCTCCTACGAGGGCATCGTCGCCAAGCACCTCGCCGACCACGGCGTCGACGCTTCCGTCGTCCACCTCGACGGCGCCGTCGAGACCGCCATCGAGCTGGGTGTCGCCGAGGTCATCGCCGATGTCGTCGAGACCGGCACCTCGCTGCGGAACGCCGGCCTCGAGGTCTTCGGCGACCCGATCATGAAGTCCGAGGCCATCGTCATCCGCCGGGTCGGCGCCGACACCTCCACGGAGAACGAGCCCAAGGTGCAGCAGTTCCTGCGCCGCCTCCAGGGCGTCCTCGTGGCCCGGACCTACGTGATGATGGACTACGACTGCCGCGTCGAGCAGTTGGAGAAGGCCGTCGCGCTCACCCCGGGCCTGGAGTCCCCCACCGTCTCGCCGCTGCACAACGAGGGCTGGGTGGCCGTGCGCGCCATGGTCCCGGCCAAGGAGGCCCAGCGGATCATGGACGACCTCTACGACATCGGCGCCCGGGCCATTCTGACCACCGCCATCCACGCCTGCCGCCTCTGACGGCCGGGGAGACGTACGCCATGCCGGACCAGTCCTCCCTCCCTGCCCTGCCGGTCACTTTTCGGCCGGGACGCACCCGGGCCGTGCTGCTGACCGCCGCGGGCGCGATCTTCGTGGTCATCACGGTGGTCGCGCTGCTGCTGCCGACGCTCGGTCCGGGGGAGCGGCTCAGCTTCGTCTTCACGGCGGCCATGCTCGCCGGGGTGCTGTGCATGCTCTCCCGGCCCCGGGTGGTCGCCGACGATTCCGGTGTGACCGTCGTCAACATCGCCGGAAAGCGGCACCTGGGCTGGGCGGAGATCGTGCAGGTGAACCTGCGGGTCGGCGACCCCTGGGTCTTCCTCGACCTCACCGACGGCACCAGCCTGCCCGCGCTCGGCATCCAGCCGGGCATCGCCAAGCAGCGCGCCATCGAGGACGCCCGGACCCTCCGGGCGCTGGTGGAAGCCCGGTCGGTCACCGAGCCGGAGCAGCGTCAGGGCTGACCCGGCTCCGCGTCGGGGCCGCCGGGGCTTCGCGTCGGGGACGACCCCGAGCAAGATCAGGGCCGACTCAGGCCCGTCGCCCCTGCCGCACCGGCCCATGTCTTGATTAATCTGTTGGTGGAGGCGTTTTCGTCGCGCCTCCGTCTCCGCCGTTCCGTTCCGGAAGGCGGAGGCTCCCTGCTATTCGAGGAGTGACTCCCTCCAGCGATGGACGGATCGTCCTGTAGTACCTGCGCCGCCCCCTCCCGACATATCGAGGCGGCGGCATGACCATCCCCTTGCTGCTCCTCGGAGCCGCATTCCTGCTGATCCTCGCCAACGGCTTCTTCGTGGCGGCCGAGTTCGGCCTCGTGACGGTCGAGCGGCCGGAAGCCGAGAAGGCCGCGGCCGAGGGCGACCGCCGGGCCCACAAGGTGGTGGACGCGCTCAAGGAGCTGTCCTTCCAGCTCTCCGGCACCCAGCTCGGCATCACCATCACCTCCCTCGTCGTCGGCATGCTCGCCGAACCGGCGCTCGCGGGGATACTCCACGGCCCCTTCAGCGCCATCGGCATACCCGAAGGCGCCGTGTCCGGTGTCGCCGTAATCGTCGGCATGCTGTTGGCCTCCGCCGTGCAGATGGTGATCGGCGAACTGGTGCCCAAGAACTGGGCGGTGTCGAAGCCGATGCAGGTCGCCCGCTTCGTCGCGGGCCCCCAGCACGTCTTCTCCCGCCTCTTCCGCCCGGTCATCGCCGGCCTCAACGCGGTCGCCAACCGCCTGGTCCGCGCCTTCGGCGTCGAGCCCACCGCCGAGCTGGCCTCCGCCCGTACCCCCGGCGAACTGGTCTCCCTCGCCCGGCACTCGGCCCAGGCCGGAGCCCTGGAACAGGACACGGCCGACCTCTTCGTCCGGACCCTCTCCCTGGGTGAGCTGACCGCGGAGAACGTGATGACGCCGCGCGTGAAGGTCAGCGCCCTGCAGTCGTCGGCCACCGCCGAGGACGTGGTCAACCTGACCCGGGCCACCGGCCTCTCCCGCTTCCCCGTCTACCGGGAGCGGATCGACGAGATCGTCGGCATGGCCCACCTCAAGGACGCCCTCGCGATCCCGGCCCGCGACCGGCTGCACACCCCGGTCGGCCGAATCGCCAAGCCCCCGCTGCTCGTCCCGGAGTCGCTGCCCGTGCAGCCGCTCCTGGCCCGGCTGCGCAGCGAGCAGCCCATCGCCGTCGTCGTCGACGAGTACGGCGGTACGGCCGGGGTGGTGACCCTGGAGGACATCGTCGAGGAGCTGGTCGGCGAGGTGCGCGACGAGCACGACGGGCACGACCTGCCCGAACTCGCCGCCGCTCCGCCCGAGGACGGCCGCCCCGCCTGGGACGTCGACGGCAGCTGCCGTGTCGATGTGCTCCAGCGCATCGGCCTCGACGTCCCGGAGGGCCCGTACGAGACGGTCGCCGGCCTCGTCGCCGACCTGCTCGGCCGCATCCCCGCGCCGGGGGACAAGGCGGAACTGCCCGGCTGGCGACTGGCGGTACGCCAGGTCGGGCACTACCGGGCGGAGCGCGTACGCCTCGTACGGACCGCTCCCGCCACGGACTCCCTCGCCGCGGTGGAGGCCGCCCGATGAGCGTGCTCCAACTCCTGTTCGCCCTGCTCCTCGTGCTCGCCAACGGATTCTTCGTCGGGGCCGAGTTCGCCCTGGTCTCCGTCCGCCGCAGCCAGATCGAACCGCTGGGGACCGCGCGGGCCCGTCAGGTCCTCTACGGCCTGGAGAACCTGCCGCAGATGATGGCGGCCGCCCAGTTCGGCATCACCGTCTGCTCACTGACGCTGGGCGCGGTGGCCGAGCCGACGGTGGCGAAGCTGCTGGAGCCGGTCTTCGAGGCGATCCACCTGCCGCACGGCATGATCCACCCCTTGGGATACATGATCGCTCTCGCCGTCGTCGTCTTCCTGCACCTCGTCATCGGCGAGATGCTGCCGAAGAACCTGGCGATGGCGGCGCCGGAGAAGACGGCGCTGTGGCTGAGCCCGGCGCTGGTGGCCTTCGCGAGGCTGTGCAAGCCCGTCACGATCGGCCTCGGTGCCTGTGCCCGCGTCGTCCTGAAGCTCTTCCACGTCGAGCCCAAGGACGAGGTCGAGGCCGTTTTCACCAGTGTCCAACTGGTTCGGCTGGTCGAGGACTCCGGTCAGGCCGGGCTGCTCGACCCCGAGGAGCAGGAACGCCTGGAGGACGCGCTGGAGCTGGGCTCCCGCCCGGTGACGGACGTCCTGCTGAAGCGCGACTCCCTGGTGACGGTGGTCCCCTCGGTGACCCCTGCCCAGGTCGTGGCGCTGACCGCCCGCACTGGCTACTCCCGCTTCCCGGTGGTCGCGGAGAACGGCGCCTTCATGGGCCGCTACCTCCACGTCAAGGACGTCCTCGACCTGGAGGACTCCGACCGCGCCGTCCCCCAGCAGATCTGGCGCCCCATGACCACCCTCCGCTCCGAACTCCCCCTCGACGACGCGTTGACGGTGATGCGCCGGGCCGCCACCCATCTGGCTCAGGTGGTGGATGCGTCCGGCAAGGTGCTGGGCCTGGTCGCTCTTGAGGATGTCCTGGAGCTGCTGGTCGGCGAGGTCAGGGACCCGGCGCACCGGGAGGTCCAGCCGGTCCGGGTGACGGAGCCGCGGGGCAGCGAGACTCCGGAGGAGGCCTTGGCCAGCTGATTCCGCCCCCGCCGCCCCTACCCGTCCCATCCACAAGCTGGGGGCTGCGCCCCCAGACCCCCGCGGCCGGTTGGTCGGTTGCGGGTCCGTGGGGCTTCTCGCGCAGTTCCCCGCGCCCCTTTCAGT
>NZ_JBHVDX010000049.1:0-47929 GCF_042802555.1 Streptomyces sp. NPDC057474
TGAGCTGCGGACGGTCAACGCGCCTGGTCGGCGGCGGGAGTTCGAGCGCCGAGACGAGGCAGATCTACCGACGGATTTCAGGCGCAGCGCACTAGTCGTCCACCTGTGGATCGTTGGGATCCGTCGGGAACTCGATGCCGCCGTCGTCGTCCGACGGGGTTTCCTCGGGGGTCGTCTCCGGGGTGGTCTCCGGCGTCGTCTCCGGGGTGGTCTCCGGGGTGGTCTCCGGGGTCGTCGGGGGCTCGGTGGTCGGTTCCTCTGTGGTGGGGGTCTCCGACGGGGTCGGGCTCGTGGTGATGGAGGGAGTCGGGGACTCCGTCGGCGCGACCGCGGCGCCCTGCTTGGTGTCCAGGTCGAACTCGGTGGTCTTGCCCATGACGCCGAAGGTGTAGGTGGCCCAGATCTGGGCGGGGAAGCCACCGCCGTTGACCCGGGGGACGCCGACGGCGTTGTACATCGAGACGTGCTTGCCGTTCTTGCTCATGTCCTCGCCGAAGAGGCCGACGGAGGTCACGAGGTTCGGCGTGTAGCCCGTGAACCAGGCGGAACGGTTCTCGTCGGAGGTACCCGTCTTGCCGGCGACCTGCTGCCCGTCGCGGGACGGGTTGTCGCGGACGGACGTCTTGGCCGTACCGTCGTCGACCACGCCGGTGAGGACCGAGGTGACCGTGTCGGCGGCCTCTTTGCTGATGACCTGTTCGCCGATCGGCTCGGGGAACGTGACCTCGCCGTCCCGGTGCTCGGCCGAGGCGACGATGGTCGGGGTGACCTTCTTGCCGTGGTTGTCGAGGGTGGCGTAGATGCCGGCCATCTCCAGCGGGCTGGCCCCCATGGAGCCCAGGGTCTGGGCGGGCACGGCC
Source organism: Streptomyces sp. NPDC057474 (assembly GCF_042802555.1). Classification (NCBI taxonomy): domain Bacteria; kingdom Bacillati; phylum Actinomycetota; class Actinomycetes; order Kitasatosporales; family Streptomycetaceae; genus Streptomyces; species Streptomyces sp. NPDC057474. The sequence goes on from NZ_JBHVDX010000049.1 coordinate 861, forward strand.
TCCATGTCCTCGGTGTCCATGCCGAGCTTCCCGGCGACCTCCATGACCTTCTCCATGCCCACGTCGACGCCCATCTGCGCGAAGACGGAGTTGATGGACTTGTTCATGGCGGTCTGCACGGTGACGTCGCCGTAGTCGACGTTGTCCTCGTTCGGCGGGTTGAAGCCGACCGCGGTGCCGTTGTCCATGACCTTGTGCCCGCTGTCACCGTCGTAGACCGTGCTGGCGGTGATCGGGTCGCCGTCCTGCGTCTCGGCCGCCTCGTCGATGGCCGCGGCGAGGATGACCGGCTTGAAGGTCGAGGCGGGCTGGTAGTCCCGGCGCATGGCGTTGTTCGTGAAGTGCTTCACGTAGTCGACGCCGCCGTACATGGCGAGGACCTTGCCGGTCTTCGGGTCGACCGAGACCGCGCCGGCCTGGATGTACTTGTCGACCTTGCGCTTCTTCGTGTCGAGCTTGCTGGTGAGGCGTTCCTTGACGGCCTTCTCCAGCGCGGCCTGCTTCTTCGGGTCGATGTTCAGCGTGACGGTCCAGCCACCCGCGTCGATCAGCGTCTTGGCGTCCTCGAAGTCGGACGCGTCGCCCTTGAGCACGAGCTGCTTGGCCAGCTGATTGTTCGCGGCGTCGACCAGGTAGCCGTTCTGGCCCTCCATGTCGGGGGAGGACTGGGGCGGCTTCGGCGTGGGGAGCTTCATGCCCTCCCGCTCCGAGGCGTCCAGCCACTTCATCTCGACCATGTTGTCCAGCACGTAGTTCCAGCGGTTCGTGACCAGCTTCTTGCCCGTGGGGGTGGCGGTGGCCAGGTCGTACTGGCTGGGGGCCTGGAGCAGCGCGGCGAGGTAGGCGCCCTGCCGGACATTGAGGTCCTCGGCGTCGACGCGGTAGTACGCCTGGGCGGCGGCCTGGATGCCCCAGGCGCCGCGGCCGTAGTAGCTGGTGTTGATGTAGCCCGCGAGGATGGTCTCCTTGGACTCGTTGCGCTCCAGCTTCAGGGAGATGACCAGCTCGTTGAGCTTGCGGGTCACCGTCTGGTCCGACGTCAGGTAGTAGTTCTTGACGTACTGCTGGGTGATCGTCGAGCCGCCCTGCTTGCCCTTGCCGGACAGGGTGTTGAGCAGACCGCGGGTCATGCCCTTGAAGTCGACGCCGGGGTCCGAGTAGAAGGTCTTGTTCTCGGCGGCCACGAAGGTCTGCTGGACGGCCTTGGGGACCTTGTCGAGTTCGACGATCTCGCGGTTGGTGTTGCCCGTCCGGGCGAAGATCTTGTCGTTCGAGTACTTGTAGACGTTGCTTTCCTGGGTCGCCTCGGGGTTCCCCTTGGGAATGTCGATCATCAGGTAGAGCACGATGAAAGCGCCCATGCCGAGCAGGCAGACACCGAAGAACGTGCCGAGGATCTTCTTCCAGGTGAAGAGGCGGCGCAGGAAGCTCTTCTGTTGCTTCTTGCCGCCGCCCTTGGCCGCGGCCCTGGCCGCCGCCCGGCCGCCGCCCTGGCCGCCCGTATCGGGCGCGCCTATGACGGTCGTCGCCCCTGCCGCTTCGCCCCCGGACGAGCGCTGGGGCGCCGCGCGGCGACCGCCGCGCTGCCGCGCTCGTCTTTCTTCCGCTCGTCCCATGGCTCCGGTCCGCTCCGCCTTCTGCTCGGTCTCATACGTCACTCGGGTCTTGTCAGCTCAGCAAGCTAACACCGAGGACTATGACAAGAGGGAGTCGGTCCGCCCTGTGGCGGCGTGACAATGCGCACGCGCCACGCGTGTCCATAGACCTCATCCCACCGGAACGGACGTTCCAACAGGGCCGATGGTTGCCCCACCAGACCCACGAGTTGTCGCCGACCAGTCGCCGATCTCAGTGACAGAACCGTGACAATCGGCTCTGACCTGCACCCCCTCCACACCCGGTGGGGACCTATACGCGGCATGTATACGTGCGGTGTATACCCCCTGTGTACAGTCGTGCTCATGTCCATCGGTCACACCCTCCTGGGACTCCTGGAGTCCGGGCCCCGACACGGTTACGACCTGAAGCGGGCCTTCGACGAGAAGTTCGGTCACGACCGGCCGCTGCACTACGGCCAGGTCTACTCGACGATGTCGCGGCTGCTGAAGAACGGCCTCGTCGAGGTCGACGGCATCGAGCCCGGCGGCGGCCCCGAGCGCAAGCGGTACGCGATCACCGAGGCGGGCATCACGGATGTCCAGCGGTGGCTCGCGACGCCCGAGAAGCCCGAGCCGTATCTGCAGTCGACCCTCTACACGAAGGTCGTCCTCGCCCTGCTCACCGACCGGAACGCGGCCGACATCCTCGACACCCAGCGTTCCGAGCACCTGCGCATGATGCGCATCCTCACCGACCGCAAGCGCAAGGGCGACCTGGCCGATCAGCTGATCTGCGACCACGCCCTGTTCCATCTGGAGGCCGACCTGCGATGGCTGGAGCTGACCGCCGCCCGACTGGGCAAGCTGGCCGAGGCGGTGATCCGGTGATGACCCCCGCCGGCTCCCTGCTCGTCGCGACCGATCTGCGCAAGGCGTACGGTCCGACCACCGCGCTGGACGGCGCCGAGTTCTCCATCCACCCCGGCGAGGTCGTCGCGGTGATGGGCCCCTCCGGCTCCGGCAAGTCGACGCTGCTGCACTGCCTCGCCGGGATCGTGCCGCCCGACTCGGGCTCGATCACGTACAACGGCCGCGAGATGGCCACCATGAACGACGCCCAGCGCAGCGCGCTGCGGCGCAGCGAGTTCGGGTTCGTCTTCCAGTTCGGCCAGCTCGTGCCGGAGCTGACGTGTGTGGAGAACGTGGCGCTGCCGCTGCGGCTGAACGGCGGCTCCCGCAAGGAGTCCGAGCGGACCGCCCTCGGCTGGATGGAGCGCCTGGAGGTCGACGACCTCGCCCGCAAGCGCCCCGGTGAGGTCTCCGGCGGTCAGGGCCAGCGGGTCGCCGTGGCCCGGGCGCTGGTCACCAACCCCCGGGTGCTGTTCGCTGACGAGCCCACCGGCGCGCTCGACTCGCTCAACGGCGAGCGGGTGATGGAGCTGCTCACCGAGGCCGCCCGGTCCACCAACGCCGCCGTCGTCCTCGTCACGCACGAGGCGCGGGTGGCCGCGTACTCCGACCGGGAGATCGTCGTACGGGACGGGAAGTCGCGGGACATGGAGCGCGTCGTATGAGCTCTCCTGTCGTGCGCCAGTGGTACCGGGACCTGGCGATGGGGGTCCGGTTCACCTTCACCGGGGGCCGTGAGGGCTGGGTGCGCGCCGTGCTCACCGCGGTCGGCGTCGGCCTCGGGGTGGCGCTGCTGCTGCTCACCGCGGCGATACCGAACGCGTTGGCGACGCGGGGGGCCCGGGAGGAGGCCCGGGAGGACCGGGGGATCGGCTACTTCGAGGACAACATCAGGTCCAAGCCGACCGACAAGAGCCTGATCGTCGCCGACACCGACACCGAGTTCCAGCAGCAGGAGATAAGGGGACGGCTCCTCGAACCCGAGGGCGTGGACGCGCCGCTGCCGCCGGGGCTCGGGAAGTTCCCCGCGCCCGGCGAGATGGTCGTCTCCCCCGCCCTCTCCGAACTGCTGAAGTCGGACAGCGGGGAACTGCTGCGCGGCCGGCTGCCGTACGAGACGGTGGGCACCATCGGCGAGGTCGGGCTGATCGGCTCGGGCGAACTCGCCTACTACGCCGGCGCCGACGGACTCGCCCAGCGGCTCGACGACTCGACGGTGGCCCGGATCGACCGGTTCGGGATGTCCACCGTCGAGCAGCCCGAGGAGGAGATGGACCCGGTCCTGCTGCTGCTCACGCTGGTCGTCTTCGTGGTGCTGCTGATGCCGGTCGCCGTCTTCATCGCCACGGCCGTACGGTTCGGCGGCGAGCGGCGTGACCGCAGGCTGGCGGCGCTGCGGCTGGTCGGCTCGGACGGGCGGATGACGCGCCGGATCGCGGCGGGCGAGGCGCTGGCGGGCGCCGTGCTGGGGCTGCTCTTCGGCACCGGTTTCTTCCTGCTGGGCAGGGAGATCGCCGGTTCGGTCGAGGTGCTCGACGTCAGTGTGTTCCCGAGCTACCTCAACCCCTCCCCCGGTCTCGCCCTGCTGGTGGCCCTCGCGGTGCCGTCGGCCGCCGTCCTCGTCACCCTGTTCGCGCTGCGCGGCGTCGTCATCGAACCGCTCGGCGTGGTCCGCACGGCCAAGCCCGCGCGCCGCAGGCTCTGGTGGCGGCTGCTGCCGCCGCTCGGCGGTCTCGCCATGCTCTACCCGATGGTCGGCCAGGGGTCGGAGAACGGGGAGTTCAACGAGTACATGGTGACCGGCGGTGTCGTCCTGCTGCTCTTCGGCATCACCGCGCTGCTGCCTTGGTTCGTCGAGGCGTTCGTCGCCCGGCTGGGCTCCGGCGCCGTCTCCTGGCAACTTGCCGTCCGCAGGCTCCAGTTGAGCAGCGGTTCGGCGGCCCGCATGGTCAACGGCATCGCGGTGGCGGTGGCCGGCGCGATCGCCCTGCAGATGCTGTTCGCCGGAGTCGAGAGCAGGTTCACCCAGTCGACCGGGCAGGACACCACGCGTGCCCAGCTGGAGCTCACGCTGCCGAAGGATCTCTCGGTGAGCGCCGCCGGCAAGGAGCTGAAGCGGGCCAGGGGCGCGGAGGCCACCGCGGCGCTGTCCACCGCGACGGTCTCCGCCACTGCCAAGGACCCCGAGGAGATGACGGAGGTGGTGGTCGGCGACTGCGCCGCGTTGCGCGAACTCGCGACGATCTCCTCGTGCCGCGACGGCGACGTCTTCATGTCGGATGCCCCGGCGGACCCGACCGTGACGAAGCTCGCCACCGCCGGGAACACGATGTACTTCGACGCGTCCTTCAGCGGGGAGGAGCCGGGCGCCGAGATCGCCTGGAAGCTGCCGGCCGAGGTGAAGAAGGTGTCCGAGCGCGCCGACGCGCTGCGGACCGGGATGGCGGGGCTGATGGCCACCCCGGGCGCCCTGCCCGCGAAGGCGGAGGCCGCGCTCTTCGGCACCGTCTACGTACGGACCGACCCCGCGGTGCCGAACGCGCTCGACGAGGTGCGCAACGCGGCCGTGGCGATCGACCCGCTCATCAGGACCTGGGAGTGGGAGTCGACCACGCGGGCCGACGAGTTCACGGCCATCCGCACCGGTCTGCTGGTCGGCGCGGCCGCCGTGCTCGTCCTCATCGGCGCGAGCCTCCTCGTCTCCCAGCTGGAACAGCTCCGCGAACGCAGGAAGCTGCTGTCGGCGCTGGTCGCCTTCGGCACCCGGCGCCGTACGCTCGGTCTGTCCGTGCTGTGGCAGACGGCGATCCCGATCACGCTGGGCCTCGTCCTCGCCTCGACGGTCGGTCTGACCCTGGGCGCGGTCCTGCTGAAGATGACGGACATGCCAGTGGCCGTGGACTGGCCGAGCGTGCTGTCGATGACCGGCATCGGCGCGGGCATCGTCGTCCTGGTCACGGCGCTGAGCATGCCGCCGCTGATGCGGTTGATGCGGCCGGAGGGGCTCCGCACGGAGTAGGCCTGTTCTGCGGGCGGAGCGGCCGCAGCGCTTCCCGAAGTGCTGCGGCCGCTCCTCATGGACACTGGACCCCGTCAAACCTCTCGCCGGGGAGTGAACCGCCATGTCGCTCGACGCACTCAAGTCCGCGATACCGGACTACGCCAAGGACCTCCGCCGCAACCTCGGCTCCGTCATCGGCGACTCCGGCCTGTCGGCGCAGCAGCTGTGGGGAACCGTGCTGGCCACGGCGATCGCCTCGCGCTCGGCGATGGTGCTGCGCGAGCTGGCGCCGGAGGCCAGGGCGAATCTGTCGGCCGAGGCGTACAGCGCGGCGAAGTCCGCGGCCGCGGTCATGGCGATGAGCAACGTCTTCCACCGCACGCGGCATCTGCTGTCCAACCCCGAGTACGGCCATCTGCGGGCCGGGCTGCGGATGAACCTCCTCGAGAATCCCGGGGTCGACAAGGCCGACTTCGAGCTGTGGTCGTTGGCCGTGTCCGCGATCAACGCGTGCGGGTTGTGTCTGGACTCCCATGAGCAGGCGCTCCGCAAGGCGGGGGTGGACCGAGAGAGCGTGCAGGAGGCGTTCCGGATCGCGTCGGTGATCCAAGCGGTCGGGGTCACCTTGGACGCGGAGGCGATTCTCTCCGAGTAGGTCTTCGTAGGGGGTGGCCTGGAATCGCCTGAGAGCTCGGGAGGTTGGGGTGGTGGGGCGGCGGGGGTCTGTTGTGGCTGTCGCGCAGTTCCCGGCGCCCCTGAAAGATCACGGGCTTCGCCCCTTCCTCGCAGGGACCGGAAAATCAGTCGCGGGCTCCTTCTCCACCTTGGAAAGATTTGCTCCCATGCCCTCCCTCCGCTCCCGCACCTTCGAAGATCTCGTCGCCGAAGCCGATGCCGTGCCCACCGAGGGGTGGGACTTCTCGTGGTTCGAGGGGCGGGCGACGGAGGCGCGGCCCTCGTGGGGGTATGCGCGATCGATGGGTGAGCGGCTGGGGCGGGCCTCGGCGGCGTTGGACATCCAGACCGGTGGCGGGGAGGTGCTCGCCTCCGCTCCTCGCTTTCCGGTGGTGACCGTGGCCACGGAGGGGTGGCCGCCGAACGTCGCCAAGGCCACCGCGCTGCTGCATCCGCGGGGCGCCGTGGTGGTGGCCAGCCCGCAGGACGCGCCGCTGCCGTTCGCGGACGGGGCGTTCGACCTGGTCACCAGCCGGCATCCGGTGCAGGCCCACTGGGCGGAGATCGCCCGGGTGCTGCAGCCCGGCGGCACGTACTTCGCGCAGCATGTGGGGCCGAGCAGTGTCTTCGAGCTGGTCGAGCACTTCACCGGGCCGCTGCCGGAGGAGACCCGCAGCGGCCGCCATCCGGACGGCGAGCGCGCCGGCGCCGAGGCCGCCGGGCTGGAGATCGTGGATCTGCGGGCCGAGCGGCTGCGGATGGAGTTCTACGACATCGGCGCGGTCGTGCACTTCCTGAAGAAGGTCGTCTGGATGGTGCCCGGCTTCACCGTCGAGGCGTACCTCCCCCAGCTCCGTTCCCTGTACGAGCGGATCCAGAGCGAGGGTCCCTTCGTCGCGCACAGCGCCCGCCACCTCTTCGAGGCCCGCAAGCCGGCAGCCAGGTGAGACACGCGCTCATGCGTGTGGGCCGACCGTGATTTCCCGATCGCCAACTCGGCCCGCGCCTGGAGCACTTCGCCCACCCGTTCCCGCCGCTCCGCCGGCTCCCGCTCCTGCCGCGCGGTCAGCCGCCCGAGCGGCTCCACCGTGACCGTCGTACGCCGCCCCGGGAACAGCCGCTCGGTCCGCCGTGCACTCGTCTGCTCCCAGGTGCGCGTCATGGCCTTCATGGCCTTGGCGGCCCTCACGCTCGTCGACGTCATGGGGCGACGCCAGGCCCGACAGAAGTCAGAGTCTGACCTCTGGGCCCGGTGTCCACATCGTTATCGCCCGCGGCTTGGCTTCTCCGGGTCTACTCGCGTAGGTTCAGACCAAGGTAATTCGCGTGAGCAAAGCTGCGCGGCACGGCATCGCGCGGCGGAGGGGGCTGCGCGAAGCCGTGCGCCCCGCCACCGGGCGTCAAGCGCGCGTTCCGCCCGTGCTTCACCCGTACGGGGGCGCCGGGCCGCTTCTCCTCGGAAGTCGCACAACGATGCGCGAACCCCACATTCCTGCCGGGATTCCTCCATTCCCCCTTCGAATCCACCGGGATTCAGCCATGATCACCCCTCGATCACGCCCTGAATGAACGCTTCCGCACTCACCGCCACGCTGTCGTCCGACTCCGGAGAGTAGTTGTGGCACGCCGATGTACGCAGCATCACTCACGAAGGGTTATGGTGGAAACCCCCCCTCGGGCCGGTCCGTATCCCCCCCACGGACCGGCCCGTTTTTTTCTGCGCGGACGCGGCGCCTTCCAAGGGGACACAGGGGGACGCCCTCGCCCGTCAGGGGCGCGGGGAACTACGCGACCGGCCCCCACGGACCCGCAGCGACCCACGATCCGTCGAACCCGGGACCCACCCCCAACCCCGCACACCCCTTGCCGGAGTTGGCCTCCAGCCCCGGTAGGCTCTGCCTACCGAGGGGACCGTCACCGCACCGGAGGGGCTGGAACACGTGAACCTGCGCGACACACTGCGCGGCCTGTTGGTCAAGGTCTACGCACGCAGGGTCGAGGGCCACCTCGACCACGCCCAGGTGCCCAAGCACATCGGCGTCATCATGGACGGCAACCGGCGCTGGGCGAAGGCCGCGGGCTCCACGACCGCGCAGGGACACCGGGCCGGGGCGCACAAGATCGAGGAGTTCCTCGGCTGGTGCACCGAGACGGACGTGAAGGTCGTCACCCTCTGGCTGTTCTCCACGGACAACTTCGGCCGCCCCCAGGAGGAACTGGTCCCCCTCTTCGGGATCATCGAGGACGTCGTCCGCACCCTCGCCGCCGACGGCCGCTGGCGGGTGCACCACGTGGGCACGCTGGACCAGCTGCCCGGCCAGCTGCAGACCGCCCTCAAGGAGTCCGAGGCGTCCACCGCGGACGTCGACGGAATACTGGTCAACGTCGCCATCGGGTACGGCGGCCGCCAGGAGATCGCCGACGCCGTACGGTCGATGGTCCAGGACGCGCACGAGAAGGGCACCTCGATGGAGGAGCTCGCCGAGAAGGTCTCCGTCGACCTGATCGGCAGCCACCTCTACACCGGCGACCAGCCCGATCCGGATCTGGTGATCCGTACGAGCGGCGAGCAGCGGCTGTCCGGTTTCATGCTCTGGCAGACCGCGCACTCCGAGTACTACTTCTGCGACGTCTTCTGGCCGGCGTTCCGGAAGGTCGACTTCCTGCGCGCCCTGCGTGACTACGCGGCGCGAGGCCGCCGCTACGGAAGCTGAAATTCCGTAACCCCGCGGTATCCCACCGGGACGGAAGTAACGAGGAGTTCACCGGGACGCCGTCGTACCGCTTGGCATGGCGGCGCATGTTCGAGGGCATAAGCCAGTCAGGTCGACACCCGAACCACGGGTGTCGGATCTCAGCGGGCGGCTCGGGGCCGTCCGCCCGGGAGGCCCTTTGCACCAGCCCGAACGTGCGGTCACAGCACGGACGAAGCAGCGGAGGGCCGGTCACCGGCCCGTGCAACGGGGCCAACGACCGGTCCAGTTCGTTCTCGTCGCTCCCCGACCTCATCCGAGGGGGTACGTCCTTCCGTGGTGACCAGCACAAAGCGCCGTATGCCAGACCGGCGCACCTACGTCCTCGACACCAGCGTCCTGCTGGCCGACCCGAATGCTTTGAGCCGCTTCGACGAGCACGAAGTCGTGCTTCCGATCGTCGTGGTGACGGAGTTGGAGGCGAAGAGGCACCATCCCGAACTCGGCTACTTCGCCCGGCAGGCCCTGCGCCTGCTCGACGAGTTCCGGGTCCGGCACGGCCGTCTTGACGCCCCCATCCCGATCGGGGAACTCGGCGGGACCGTGAGGGTCGAGCTCAACCACTCGGATCCCAGCGTGCTGCCCAGCGGCTACCGCCTGGGGGACAACGACTCCCGCATCCTCGCGGTGGCCCGCAACCTGCAGGCCGAGGGCTTCGACGTCACAGTGGTGTCGAAGGACCTCCCCCTGAGGATCAAGGCGTCCTCCGTGGGCCTCCTCGCCGAGGAGTACCGCGCGGAGCTGGCCATCACGGGCGCCTCCGGGTGGACCGGGATGTCCGAGCTGACCCTGCCTGGCGAGCAGGTCGACATCCTCTTCGAGGAAGGGTCGATCTACGTCTGGGAGGCGAGCACGCTGCCCGTGCACACCGGCCTGACGATCCAGTCGGAGCGCGGCAAGGCACTGGGCCGGGTGACGCCCGACGGCAACATCCGGCTCGTGCGGGGCGACCGGGAGGCGTTCGGCATCAAGGGCCGCAGCGCGGAACAGCGCATCGCGCTGGATCTGCTGCTCGACCCGGACGTGGGCATCCTGTCGATGGGCGGCCGGGCCGGCACCGGCAAGTCGGCGCTCGCGCTGTGCGCGGGCCTGGAGGCCGTGCTCGAACGGCGGCAGCACCAGAAGGTGATGGTCTTCCGGCCGCTGTACGCGGTGGGCGGGCAGGAGCTCGGCTATCTGCCCGGCTCCGAGTCCGAGAAGATGAGCCCCTGGGCGCAGGCGGTCTTCGACACGCTCTCCGCGGTCACCAGCCGCGAGGTCATCGAGGAGATCACCGCACGCGGGATGCTGGAGGTCCTGCCGCTCACGCACATCCGCGGCCGTTCCCTGCACGACGCGTTCGTGATCGTGGACGAGGCGCAGTCGCTGGAGCGGAACGTCCTGCTGACCGTTCTGTCCCGGATCGGCGCGAATTCGCGCGTCGTTCTGACGCATGACGTGGCCCAGCGCGACAATCTGCGCGTCGGTCGCTACGACGGAGTCGTCGCCGTGGTCGAGAAGCTGAAGGGCCATCCGCTCTTCGCCCACGTCACGTTGACGAGGTCCGAACGGTCCCAGATCGCGGCCCTTGTGACCGAAATGCTGGAGGACGGGCAGATCTGACGGACTCGACCGGTCTCGACCGGTTCGGCCAACTTCGGTAGGCCACCGATCCCTTGGATCCCATGGGCGCCGTCCGGCAAAGGCGATGAGCCTAGCCGGGCGGCGCCTCGGCGTGTGCGGCTTTCCTTGAATCTCCTGCGTCAAACGAGGTGTGAGCTTTCACACTCACCACTGAATTGCCTCATGGTGTCGGGTTACGGCAGAGTCTCATTCCTGTCAGGCCCCGCATACGACACACCTGTACCCCCAGCGGTACGGCACAACAGCAGCACCAGGTCAACTCCATAACGTCGTCGTATGCCGCCCGAGCACCACGTGGCGCTCCCGCAAGGGAGTTGCCCACCGGGCCCGCGCCTCCGTGACCCCGCAGTTGGGAGGCCAGCGTCAGGGGCACGATTGCGTCCGCCAGGGTCACCGAGGCGGGCGATGCTGGAAGGAAACCGTGTGAGCCGGATTTCGGTCCGGGGATTCGCAGTGGCCTCGGCCACCGCGGTCACCGCAGTCGGCAGTGTCGTCGGAGTTGCCTCGGGCAGCACCGCCCAGACGACCACTGACGACGCCGAGGCGGTCGCGAACGACACCACGTTGCTCGCCGACATACCCGTGGGCCAGCAGGCCCAGGTACAGACCGCGTCCCTGACAGCTCAGGCCGACGCCCAGGCCATCGCCGCCGACGCGAGCGCCCGCAAGGACGCCGAGGAGACCGCCCGTAAGAAGGCGGCCCAGGACGCGATCGGCAAGCAGAAGGCTGCGGAGAAGGCCGAGCAGGAGCGTAAGGCGAAGGAAGCGGCGCAGGCCGATGCCGAGGCGAAGTCCGAGGCCGCCGGTTCGCTCGGTGACATCCCCACTCAGAGTTCGTACACCGTCGCCGAGATCCAGGCGATGGCGAAGGCGGTCGTGGCCAGCGACCAGTGGACGTGCTTCAGCAACATCGTGAACCACGAGTCCACCTGGAACTACAAGGCCGTCAACCCCTCCTCGGGTGCCTACGGTCTCTTCCAGGCGCTGCCCGCCGGCAAGTACTCCTCCGCCGGTGCCGACTGGCGGACCAACCCGGCCACGCAGATCAAGTGGGGCCTCAACTACATGGAATCGCGCTACGGCAGCCCGTGCGAGGCCTGGTCGTTCTGGCAGGCCAACCACTGGTACTAGGCCCGCCGACAGCCGGGTGCCCACCGTCCGGCCGCTCAACCTTCCGAAGCCCTCCACCGTCCTTTGGTGGGGGGCTTCCGCCATGTACGGTCGAAGCCCCGAGAGGAATCGCGGCCTCCGGGAGGAATGGGTGACCAACAGGGGCGACGGGGGAAGAGGACGGATGATGTCGCGAGTTCCTAAGTGGCTCGGCCGGCTCGGCGCCGGACTGAGCGGGTGGGGCGAGCGGTTGGAGCGACGCCGGGCGGAGTTCGAGTCGGAGGCGGACGGCTCGGACTACGGCAGGGATGCCGCGGCGGGGCGACGGCACGACGGCGGCACGGACGGCGACGACAACGGCCGCGAATCCGGCACAGGCTCTGACTCCGGCGACTCCGAGGGGGCTACCGGCGCCGGGACCGCGAAGGAGTCCGGGAGCAAGGGGGCCGGGGGCGTCGGAGGCGGTGCGGGCGGCTCTGCGGGCTCCCCCGCCGATGCTCGGGGCCAGACGGCCGCCCCTGTCCTCTACACCCGTCCCGACCCCGCGTCGGCGGTGCCCTGGGGTATGCGGGTCGCGGCCGAGGCCGGATGGCGGCTGCTCGTGCTCGCGGGCACCGTCTGGGTGTTGATGCGGATCATCAGCTCCGTACAGCTGCTGGTGCTGTCGTTCACCGCCGCGCTGCTCGTCACCGCCGTGCTCCAGCCGGCCGTGGCACGGCTGACCCGGCACGGTGTACCGCGCGGCCTCGCCACCGCCCTGACCGCCGTCCTCGGCTTCGTCGTCATGGGACTGATCGGCTGGTTCGTCACCTGGCAGGTCATGGAGAACATCGACGACCTCTCCGACCAGATCCAGGACGGCATCGACGAGTTGCAGCGCTGGCTGCTCGACAGCCCGTTCCACGTCACCGAGAACCAGATCAACGACATCGCCAAGAACCTCCGCGAGGCCGTCAGCGACAACACGGACACCATCACCTCGGCGGGCCTGGAGGGCGTGACGGTCATCGTCGAGGCGCTCACCGGCATCCTCCTGACGATGTTCTCGACGCTCTTCCTCCTCTACGACGGCAAGCGGATCTGGCAGTGGACGCTCAAGCTGGTGCCGACGGCGGCCCGGCCGGGTGTCGCCGACGCCGGGCCGCGGGCCTGGCGGACGTTGACCGCGTATGTGCGCGGCACGGTGGTGGTGGCGCTGATCGACGCGATCTTCATCGGCCTGGGAATCTACTTCCTGGACGTGCCGATGGCGGTCCCGCTGGCCGTGTTCATCTTCCTGTTCTCCTTCATCCCGCTGGTGGGTGCGGTTGTCTCGGGTGCGCTGGCCGTGGTCGTGGCGCTGGTGACGCAGGGCGTCTTCACGGCCGTCATGACGCTGGTCGTCGTGCTCGCCGTCCAGCAGATCGAGGGGCACATCCTCCAGCCGTTCATCCTCGGGCGGGCCGTACGGGTGCACCCCCTGGCCGTCGTCCTCGCGGTCGCCGCCGGTGGCATGATCGCGGGCATCGGGGGCGCGGTGGTGGCCGTGCCGTTGGTCGCGGTCACGAACACGGTGGTGGGGTCGTTGCGGGCGTACGCGGACGAGCACGGGCGCGCGGGTTAGTCGACGGGGCGTTCGTGGCGGAGGAGCACGACTCCGTTGCCGAAGGTGCGGGTTTCGATCAGGCTTAGGCCGGTCGGGGTCGCGGTGTCGGCTGCCGGGAAGAGCCGCTTGCCGGCTCCCAGAAGCACGGGGTGGACGTAGATCCGGTACTCGTCGACCAGGTCGTGCCGCATGAACTCGGCCGCCAGTTCGGCGCCGCCCACGACGAGGTCGCCGCCGTCCTGTGCCTTGAGGGCCTCGATGTCCTTCACGACGACGTCCCGGACGATCGTCGTGTGCCCCTCCGCGTGCTGGAGGGTCCGGGAGAAGACCAGCTTCGGCATGTTCCGCCAGATTGCGGCGAAGTCGGCGACGGGGCGCGGGGCCGCGGGGTCCCGGTCGGCCGTGGGCCAGTAGGCGGACATCAGCTCGTAGGTGACGCGGCCTTCGAGGAAGGCGCCCATGTCCCTGAGTACGTCGTTGAAGTGCGTGTGCAGTTCGTCGTCGACCAGGTGCCAGTCGATTTCGCGGTTCGGGCCCTCCATGTAGCCGTCGAGGGACACGGACATCATCAGGACGATCTTTCGCATGGGGGCGGCTCCTGGTCCTTGGGGCGTCGGCTTGTCGGCTTCTCAGGAAGAGGATCGCGCGGGTGAGGGCCGGTCGCACGGACATGGGGCTCGGCGGGAAATCGGTCGCCCGTGTCGGCGTACCGGCCTAGGGTGCCCCGGATGGGCGTTCGAGGGGATCGAGGGAGATCGGGCTTGGAGCCACTGGGACTGGCCGCGGGGAACGACGACGAGGAGACCGTGAGGGCCCTTCTCGACGACGGTGCCGATGTCAACGGGCGGTCGCCCGGCGGGCTGACCGCGTTGATGTTGGCGGCGGGGGCGGGCGCCCAGCACGCGGCGCAAGCGTTGCGGGAGAACGGGGCGCATGTGGCCCTGCGGGACGAACGGGGCCGCAGCGCGCTGGACTTCGCGGAGGAGGGCGCCGAGCGGCACCCGGACGAGCCGGGATATCTGGTGATCGTCACGGATCTGGAGAAGTTCTTCGGCAAGCGGGCCGACTTCGCGACGACGATGGAGCGGGCGGTCCGGTTCGGGGACCCCGACAGCGACATCTGGTTCAGGATGACCTGGACGCTGGACGGCTGGGCGGACGACGAGACCGTGGCCGGGGCCGAGGTGGCGCTGCACAGCCCCCGGGCGCCCGAGCGCTACTTCGCGGCGCAGCTGATGGGCTTCTTCTGCCTCTACAACGCCTCCCTGCGCAACGGCCCGCACCGGACGCGGCAGGCGGCGGCGCTGCTGCGGGCGCGGTTGGCCGTGGAGAAGCATCCGGCCGTCCTCGACCTCCTCATCCGGGGCCTGTCGATGCAGTCCGGGCTCGCCGACGACGTCCGGGAGATCCTGCGGCACGCCGGCCACCCGCATCCGGAGGTCCGCGGGGCGGTCGCCTACGCCGTCGAGGCCTCCACGGACCCGGAGGACCATGACGCGCTCCAGGCCGTGCTCACCATGGCCCGCGACCCGTACGCCGAGGTACGCCGCTACGCCGTGGCCCACCTGTCCTACCTCATCGGCCGGCCGCCCGCCGTCCACACCGCCGTTCACACCGTCCTCCGCCGCGCCCTGTACGACTCGGACCCGTCCGTCGTCCATGACGCGGCCTGCGCGCTGGGGATGCTCGGGACCGGGCGCCCACTGCCCTTCCGTGCTGAGCAGATCCTCGTACGGCACTACCTCGACGAGCCACCTGACACCCGGTACTACGCGCGTGCGTACCGCGTCATCGAGCGGTGGCCTCGGGAGCACTTCTGGGACGTACGGGATTCGTTGCCGGAGTGAGGTGAAGGGGTGGCCGGGCGAGGTGTCGGGGTGGCCGTCAGCTCTGTTCGCTGTCTGATTCCGTGTCCGTCGTGGTGCGGGGGAAGGAGACCTCGACCCGGCGGTTCTTCTTGCGGCCCTCCTCGGAGGCGTTGTCGGCGATGGGGTAGTCCTCGCTGTAGCCGCGTACCTCGAAGGTGACGTTGCCACCCAGGTCGGCGGCGAGGAGGTCGTGGACGGCCTCCGCGCGCTCCTTGGAGAGGGTCAGTCCGCTGGCGTACGAGCCGAGGTTGTCCGTGAAGCCGAAGACGCGGACGGTGCCCGCGCTCTGCGTCTTGATCTCCTCCGCGATCGTCTGGATGCGGGAGCGGGCCTGCGGGTTGAGTTTCGCGCTGTTCTTCGGGAAAAGGACCTCCGCCTGGAGCGCGAACGTCACGTTCTCGTTCGTGTCCTCCCTGCGCTCCTCGCCTCCCAGGTCCTCCACGACCGACTTGATGTCCAGGACCTTGGCGGGGGCGAGCGTGGCCCCCTGGGCGAGCTTCAGGCCCGGGCTGTTCGCGTCCACTTCCGGGGGAGGGGAGGTGGTGACGGTGCCCGGGGGTTCGCTCGGGTCGTCCGCGGCCTGGGCGGGCGTCGCGAGGGTGAGGGCGGCCAGGACCGCCACGGCTGCGGCCAGCGCGGCGGTGCCCGTCGTCGTGGCACGTGGGGTGGGGGCGGTCATCGTCACGTCACTCGTCCTCGGAGAGTTCGATCGTGGCGGGGGGCATGGAGCCGACCTGGAAGTCTACGGAGGTGGTGGCTTCGGGGGGAGCGGGGAACTGGGCGTACCACTGGGCGGTTGCGCCCTCGTCGACACCGCCGGTGAACTGTGTGCAGAGGCATTGGCCCGAGGTGTCACGCAGAACGAGGTACTTCTTCTTGCCTGTCTGGTCGACGAGGTTGGCACCGGCGATGGACGCCCCGTTCTTGGCCAGCTCCTTCTCATCGCCTAGCCAATTCGCCGGAACCCAGGCCTCGCCGGTGTTGTTCACGACGGTTCCCTCGACGGTGACGAACCCTCCCTTGTCCCTCTGAGCGGACGTCACCGTGAGCGTCAGCCCGTTCTCCCC
This sequence comes from Streptomyces sp. NPDC057474, assembly GCF_042802555.1. Taxonomy (NCBI): domain Bacteria; kingdom Bacillati; phylum Actinomycetota; class Actinomycetes; order Kitasatosporales; family Streptomycetaceae; genus Streptomyces; species Streptomyces sp. NPDC057474. Next base: position 17,050 of record NZ_JBHVDX010000049.1, read on the forward strand.
CTTCACCTCAGCCAACACCGAGCCGGCGGTGGGCGCTTGCGCATCCTGCTCATCGTCACTGCCGTCTTCCTTGGCGGACGGTGTCGACGACGAGCCCTTCTCAGGCGACTTGTCGTCATCCCCTCCCCCACCGCAACCGGCAACCGTGAGGAGCAGCCCGGTCGCGATCGCCACCGCGGTCACTGTCCTGCGGCCCGTCATGGTGTGCCGAAGGTTCATCGGTACGGCTTCCTCTCACTTGGCCAGATACACAGAGAACATCACGGACGCGTCGGGAAGGTTGGCCGGATTGAAGTTTCCGGGGTCGATGACCACGGGCACGCCGTCGCAGTCCAGGGTGACGGGCTTCGTGGGGTCGGCGTTCACGTCGAAGTCGCAGCGTGGCTGGATGACGGCGACCGCCTGGGCCTTGGCTGTCATGTCCTCGGTGCCGGGAATGATCGAATCGCCCACGGTGTAGTCCGTCACGACGTCGACCTGGAACCCTGGATCACCGTCCACCTCGGTGGGCTGGGCGCCGCCTTCGAGGCTCGAGTTGTTCTGGGCTGCCAATGCCGCAGCCGCGGCGTCGACCCCTTCATCGGGGAGCCCTCCCCCGGACAGGTCGATCCAGTCCAGCCAGTCGCCGTTGGCCGCGTCGATAACATCCCCGAGTTCCAGCAACAGTTCGTCCCGCGCCTGCTGTGCCGCCGCCAACGCGGCAGCGTCCGCCGCGGACTGGGCACCGCTACGGGCGGACGCCGCCTGGGCGAAGGCGAAGAAGGCCAACGCTGTGAAAAGCAGGATCGTCGTCAGCCAGATGTAGATGGGTAGGGTCGATCCCCGGTCGCCAACCAGCCGCTCACGGATCAGCCGATCACGCTCTTCACCGCGTTCAGGATCGCCTGGGAGATCAAGCCGTCGAGCCCCAGTCCGTCGATCATCACGAAGATCCCCGCGACGATGATCATGATGCCCGCGTACTCCACGAACCCCGCGCCCGAGTCCCGCCCTTTCCCGCGCATGCGGGAGACGACGGTTGTCCTCCAGGCCTTGAAACGGTGCTTCACCTTCATGGCGGTTGCCTTCCCGCGCGATGCCGACACCAACCGGATCACCGTACGTGAGACAGCACGTACGGGGGGTGGGTCCGGGGGCCCAACTTCCCTTTCCGGATGGGGTCATCGGGGCCACCCCCCGGGCGTCGTGCCCAGCCAGTGGGCTATGGCTTCGCTGCGGGTTGAACTGTGCAGTTTCGCGAAGATGCGGTTGATGTGGTTCTTTACTGTCTTCTCGCTGATGAAGCAGGTGGCGGCGATCTGGCGGTTGTTCATGCCGGACGCGATGAGGTCCATCACCTCCACCTCCCTTGAACTCAGGCCGAAGGACGGTCGACTGGAACGATTGAGGACGCGGCGGTGAAGTGCCGACGCATGGGCGGGGCGCTCCTTTGACGACTGTGCCATGAATGGTTGCAGCTGCGAAGGGTGGTCGTGACTTTCGTGTGAAGGTTTGTAGGAAACGCCGAGCGAACTTGAGACAACCGGAGAGACGGTCGCGGAGATCGTCCGGTGGCCTTCCCTCATGTTCCGTACCGCCGCGATCAGTTCGGGTGCCGTGAAGTCGCCGTGGACCAGGTAGCCGACCGCTCCCCGGCGCAGTGCCTCGGCCACGACCTCGGGTTCCGTGCTGTACGTCAGCATCATCACCGGGCAGAGAGCCGTCAGTTCGGGAAGTGCGGTGAGGCCGTCCGTGCCGGGCATGCGGACGTCGAGGAGGGCGACGTCCGGGTGGTGCCGGCGCGCTTCGTCCACCGCCTCCTCGCCGTTCGTGGCCTGGGCGACCACCTCTATGTCGGGGTGCGTGTCCAGGAGGGCCGTGAGGCCGGCGCGGACCACCGGGTTGTCGTCCGCGACGAGTACGCGGAGGGGTGGGCCGGGGCGTGCCTGGGGCTGGTCAGGCATGTGCGGCCTCCTGTCGGGGGGCTTCGGGGGTGGTGGGTGGGGAGACGGGGAGGGGAAGGGGGAGGGTCAGGGTCACTTCCGTACCGGTGGTGTCCGATCCCAGGTACAGGGCCCCGCCTGTCCGGTCCGCGCGTTCCGCCATGCCCAGGAGGCCGAAGTGGCCGGATTCTTGCGCTTCTTCGAGGGTGAGGGTGGGCGGGAGGCCTACGCCGTCGTCCTTGATCGTGAGCTGGAGGGTGTCCGGGGTGATCTTCAGGGACACCTCCGCCGTTGTCGCCCGCGCGTGGCGGTGGATGTTCTCCAGTGCCTCCGACGTGATCGCCAGGAGGTGGTGGGTCGTTTCGGGTGGGAGCGGTGGGGGTGCCTCGCCCGTGTGGGTGAGGTGGGTGGGGAGGGAGGTGCGGGACTCGAAGTCCACTGTTCGTGTGGTCAGTTCGGTCTTGAGGTTCGCGGGTGGGGTCGTCGTCAGGTCCGTGTGGCGGCGCAGGTCCGTGAGGAGGTCGCGGGACTCGGCGGCGGCTCGGCGGGCCGCCGATGCAACGAGGGCGGCCTGTCGTTTCAGATGGGTGGGGTCGGGGGCCGGGTGGTCCGCCGATGTCGCCAGGGCGTCCGCGGCGAGGGCCAGGCCGTGGAGGGTCTTGGCCACCGAGTCGTGGAGTTCGCGGGCCAGGCGGGCGCGTTCCGATTCCACGGCCTCCGCGACGGCCAGGCGGGACGTGGCTTCGGAGAGCGCCTGGGTGGCCGTACCGAAGCGGAACATCAGGTTGCGGAGGGTTACGCCGATGATGCCGGCCGCGACGCAGAAGCCTGCGATGAGGAGGGTACTGACGCCTGCGCCGGGGCGGTGTTCCCAGGCGCGGTGGACCGTGATGAGGACGGCCAGTTGCAGGCCGGTGAGAACGCCGGCGCCGCGCCAGCCGTAGAGGAGGCCGGAGAGGAGGGGGGTGCAGACCGTGGCGTAGGCGAGGGGGGAGGCCGGGGAGGCGGTGAGGAGGAGGACCGCGCCGAAGAGGAGGTCCAGGGCCATGAGGGTGGGGTGGGCGAGGAGGCGGGGGGCGAAGCGGTCCCAGTCCCTGAGCATGGCGTACGAGACGGTGATGCCGAGGACGGCGGCGATGAGTACGGCGTGGGCCGGGGGGCCGTCCGTGGTGTTGGCCATCGCGAAGGGGGTGCCGATGGTGAGGGTGACGAGGCGGACGGCGAAGGTCTGGCGGGAGAGGGCCTGGAGGGCGTTGAGTTGGAGGCGGAGGGTGGCGGGGGGTGCGGCGTCGTCCGCCAGGTACCCGGTGCCGGCGCCGGGCGGGGGTTGGGGGCGCTTGCTTTCCCTGGGGCTGGGCGGGGGTGGGAGGCGCTTGCCGGCGCTGACAGGGTGCCGCTGCGCCCACCCTCCCCCACTCTCGACTTCGCTCGAGCGGGGGGATCCCCATCGCCCCAGCGGCACGATTGCCCGCAGTTGGGACGGGGTGGGAAATAGACCCGGCGGCACGGCTGCCCGTAGCCGGGTCAGGTGGGTGGACAGGCGTGGCCTCGTCATCGGCCCAGAATCTCGCCGAAGTTGGTTCCCGAGCCCAGGAACATGCCGGTGGCGATGAGGATCATCGTGGCCGGGAGCATGAAGACCAGGGTGACGAGGGTGGCCTTGGGGATGGTGCGGGCGGCTCGGCGGCGGGCGTTCTGGGCGTCGGTGCGGCGCATGTCCGCGGCCAGTTGAATCAGGGTTTCGGCGATGGGGGAACCCAGTTCCTCGCCCTGCTGGAGCGCCGAGACGAACTGGGCGACCTGCTCGGACGAGTTGCGTCTGCGGAGTTCGTCGAAGGCCTGGCGGCGGCTCACGCCCATGTCCATCTGGCGGAGGGTGATGCGGAGTTCGTCCGCCCAGGGTCCCTCGTATTTCTCGGCTACTCGGTCCAGGGCCTGGCGGAAACCCAGGCCCGCCGAGACCACGACCGCGAGGACGTCGAGGAAGTCGGGCAGCGTGCGGTCGATGACGTCCTTGCGGTCGCGGATGGCCTGCCAGATCGCCGCGTCGGCGGCGAGCAGGCCGAAGGCGAAAGTGAAGGCGGCGAAGAGGGGGCGGCCGCTGGTGAGGAAGACGAGGCCCATGAAAGCGCCGAAGAAGCCGTAGACGGCTCGGCGGGCGGCGTAACGGTTGAGGGTGAGGCCGCCGGGGTTGCCCGCCATGTCGATGCGGTGGCGCTTGGCCTCGACCCGGCGGGGGCCCATGAGGCGCAGGACGAGCGGGGCGAAGCGCATACCCAGGCGGTCGACGGCCGAGCCGGTCTTCGAGACGCGGGTGGCGCCCACCTCCAGGGCGAGGGCCAGGTCGCTGGGGAGTTTCGCGTCGGCGCGGATCATGCGGATGCCCAGGAGGGCGCCCGCGACCGCGACGGCCATCAGGAGGGCCAGGAGCAGGGGGAGCATCGACGTCGTCATGTCAGGTCACAGCCCCTTCTCAGACTTCGATCTTGCCGAGGCGGCGGATGACGAAGAAGCCGACCGTGTAGAGGCCGATCGAGATCAGGACCAGGGCCTGGCCGAGGGGGGAGCCGGTCACTCGGGCCAGGGCGCCGTCGTTCGAGGAGTTGATCAGGAGGAGGGAGCCCAGGCCCAGGAGGGGGACGGTGAAGGCCGTCGCGTTGACCTCGGAGAGCATCGTGCGGACCTCGCGGCGGGTTTCCTTCCGGTCCTCCAGCGTCTGGGTCAGGTTGCGGAGGGAACTGACCACCGAACCGCCCGCCTTGTTGGACAGGACGAGGGTGGTGACGAGGACGATCAGCTCGCGGGAAGGGAGGCGCTCGGCGAGTTCGCCCAAGGCGTCGTCCACGGAGCGGCCGAGCGCCAACTGGTCCGCCACCCGGGCCAGTTCCTCGCCCGCCGGGGCCTCCAGTTCCTCCGCCGCCATCGCCAGGGCCGTGCGCAGGGCGAGGCCCGCTGCCGTGGCGTTGGCGAGGAGGCGGGCCACGTCGGGGAGTTGGTTGATGAAGGCCTCGATGCGTTTCTGGCGCTGCCAGTTGAGGAAGATGGCGGCTGCCCACACGCCCACGGCGCCCGCGATCGGGCCGAAGAACGGCGCCAGGGTGGCGGAGGCGATCAGCCACAGGGCGACGACGACCATGGCGACGTACGTGGCGAACTCGCCCGCCGTCAGGTCGAGTCCCGTCGTCGTCAGGCGGAGGTGGATCGCGCGGCCGAGGCGGGTGCGGCGCAGTCTCCGGTCGACGGCCGTGAAGCGTCGTACGCGCCCCGCCGCCGTGCGGAGCGGACCGCCGTGGCTGCCCGCGAGACGGTCGACCAGGGCCTGGCGCTGGGCGCGGCCGGAAGCGTACGTGTGCGCGCCCGCGACGGCGAGGGTGCCGCAGAGGACGGTGGCGCCGAGGGCCAGCAGGGTGGTGTTGTCCAGGTCCAGGGGTGCCTGGGCCAGGGTGGCCAGGGCTGTCGCCATGTTCGGTCCTACCTCCTCGGGGCTCTCGGGCTATCCGATGGCCTGGCGGGTGTTGAGCGGGTCGATGGCCTCGGCCACGCCGTACGCGGGGGGCAGCGGCTCGTTGGCCACGTACAGCTTCTCCGCGACGGAACGGGGTATCGGCAGGTGTTCGAAGCGGCCGTGGACGACGCGGTCGGCGCCGAGGGGGTCCGGGGCGTAACGGGAGACCGTGGCGATACGGAACTGTTCGCGGCCGTGCGAGACGAGCAGGGCGATCTCGGTGATCTTGCGGGAGCCGTCGGCGAAGCGGGTGAGCTGGGCGACCACGTCCACCGCCGAGTTGATCTGGTCCTTGAGGGCCTCGAAGGGGATGAGGACCTCGGACATCGAGCCGAGGGTCTGCAGGCGCATCAGCGCGTCCTCGGCGGAGTTGGCGTGGACCGTGGCGAGGGAGCCGTCGTGGCCCGTCGACATGGCCTGGAGCATGTCGAGGGTCTCCCCGCCGCGGACCTCACCGACGATGATGCGGTCGGGGCGCATACGGAGGGAGTTGCGGACCAGGTCGCGGATGGTGATCTGGCCCTTGCCCTCGATGTTCGGGGGGCGGGACTCCAGGCGGATGACGTGCTCCTGCTGGAGCTGGAGTTCGGCGGAGTCCTCGATGGTGATGATGCGCTCGCGGGGCGGGATCAGGCCGGAGAGGGCGTTGAGGAGGGTCGTCTTTCCGGTGCCGGTACCGCCGCTGACGATCACGTTGAAGCGGGCGCGGACGAAGGCGGCGAGAAGCATCAGCATCTGCTCGTCGAGGGAGCCGAGGTCGATCAGCTCCGGGAGCGTGTACGCGCGGGGGAAGCGGCGGATCGTGAGGGTCGGGCCGGTGAGGGAGAGCGGGGGGATGATGACGTTGACGCGCTCGCCGGTGGGGAGACGGGCGTCGACCATGGGGTTCGACTCGTCCACGCGGCGGTTGACGGTCGAGACGATGCGTTCGATCGTCTGCATGAGCTGGTCGGTGGAGGCGAACCTCAACGGCAGCTGCTCGACGCGGCCGGCTCGTTCCACGAAGATCGAGTCGGGGCCGTTGACCATGATTTCCGTGACCGACGCGTCGGCGAGGAGGGGTTCGAGGACGCCGAGACCGAGGGCCTCGTCGACGACCCTTCGGATCAGTTGGGAGCGTTCGGCCGAGGAGAGGACCGGGCCCTCTCGGCTGATGATGTGGCCGAGTACGCGTTCCAGGCGGGCCCTGCGGTCGGCTGCGGTCAGCGCCGACATCTCGGCCAGGTCGATCTCTTCGAGGAGCTTGGCGCGGTAGACGGCCACGAGGTGTCCGTCCTCGCGTCCGGTTCCCCCTTCGTCGGGGGCGGCGATACGGGATCGCAGGCTCATCTTTCCGTCAACTCCTCTCGGGGGGTGGGGTGTCGGGGGGCGGTGGATGGGTCGGTCAGGGGTCGAGGTCGTTGGGCATGGTGGCGGTGCGTTCCACGGCGACCGGGTCGAAGAGGGGGAGCACCGAGGGGACCGTGACGACGACCGTGGCGGTGGTGGTGTCCGTGCCCGGGACCACCTCGGGACTCGGGTCCAGCCACGCGCTCGCCGCGGCCACGCCTGCGGCCTGGCCCGTGCCGGCCTCCAGCGACTCGGCGCGCGCGGCGGCCCGCGCCGCCGAACCCGCCTGGCTGATGCCGTAGCCCACGAGGCCCAGCTGGATCGCCGCCATGCCGACGAGGAGAAGGATCGGGAGGAAGCCGGCGAACTCCAGGATGGAGGCGCCTCGGTCGTTCCAGCGGTGGCGGGGTGGCTTTACCGCCGTGGGGGTCGGTGCGCCCTGGGTCCGGTGGGTGGGTCGGGGGCGCGCCGGGGGGTATCCGTCCCTGGTCAGGCGCGGAATGGGTCGCCTGAGAAGTCGAACCTGTCGGCCGGTCCACCGTACGGGGTGCGCGTCGCCGTTGTGGGTGGTGAGGGCTGTCTCGGCGTGACGTGGGCGGGAAGGGCTGGGCGGGGTCATTGCGGGTCCCCCTCCAACGCCGCCCCCGCCTCGCCGTTGACCGTCCAGCCGGCGTCGAAGCCCGGGAAGAAGAGGGGGACGTTGGCCTGGACCTCGGCTCGCATGATGGTGCCTGCGGGGGCGCAGTCGATGGAGGTGTCGTCCCAGGCGCTCGGGAGGTTCTGGGTGCCGGCGGCTTCGCAGGCGCCGGCGACGTCGCCGTCGACCGCGTAGGCGGCGGTGGCGGCGCGGGCGGCCTCATCGGCGGCGTTGCCGGCGAGGGAGTAGGTGTAGCCGTAGAGGGCGGCCTGCCAGAGGATGGCCATGGTGATCAGGATCAGGGGGAACATTCCGGCGAATTCGAGGGTCGCCGAACCCCGGTCGCCGCCCTTGCGTCGGAGGGCGAGGGCGCCACGGTCGCCGGACGTCCTGCGGCGTCGGCCGCCGCCGTGCCCGTTCTCCGGCGCGGCCACGAGTTCCAGTTCCCCGGCCAGCGCCCACAGCGCCTGTTTGACGACCGAGCGGGCGTCGAGGTCCTGGAGGCGGCCCGCGTCGACGACTGACTGGAGTTCCTTGAAGGCGGCGGGGACGGCGGCGCGGGCCACCTTCGTGCCGGTGACCTTCTCGACCAGCGACGGCTGGATCTCCGTACCGCGCGACAGCCGGTTGACGACCGTCAGTGTCTCCTCGGCCTTGCGGATCTGGAGGCGGTCCCAGAGGCGGACCATACGTTTGGCGGCGCGGACCGCCACCACGTCCGGGGTGACCAGGAGGAGGGCGTGGTCGGCCATCTCGACGGCCGCCGCTGTGGCCGCGTTCATCTGCGAACCACAGTCGACGATCACCACGTCGTGCCGTGAGCGGAGCGTGGCCACCACCTGACGGGCCACCCGGTCCGTCACCTCCTCGCCGCGCTCCCCCTCGGCGGGGGCGAGGAGGAGGGAGATGCCGGTGTCGTGGGCGTAGACCGCCTCCTGCAGGACGCGGGGGTTGATGTCCGTGATGCCGGCCAGGTCGGCGACCGAGCGGCGGAACTGCACGTCCAGGTACGAGGCCACGTCCCCCGACTGCAGGTCGAGGTCGAGGAGGGCCACCGTACGGCCGGACGCGCGGGCCGCGAGGGCGAGTTGGACGGCGGTCACCGTGGCGCCGACTCCGCCCTTGGCTCCGCTGACCGTGACGACGGTGCCGCCGGGGCCCACGTACAGCTCCGGCGTGGGGCTGCCGAGGTGGCGGCGCATGCCGGCCGACCAGGCGGCGGCGGCCTGGACGCGTTCGGCGAGGGCCTCGTAGGAGAGGGGGAGGTTGACGATGCCGCGGGCGCCGGAGTCCATGGCGGCGGTGAGGACGCCGGTGCTCGTGTCGGAGGTGACAAGGACGACGCCGACCGCCGGGAAGCGCAGGACGAGATCGCGGACCAGGTCCAACGCCGGTACCGGGCCGATCCGTTCGTGGACGAGCACCACCTCCGGCAGCTCGTCCAGCGACTCGGCGGCCTGCCGCGCGAGGGTGTCGAGCAGGGCGGTGGAGTCGGAGACGTGCGGCGCCGGTTCGGTGTCGGCCAGCTGGCTGAGCAGGGTGGTGAGGGCCCGGGCCGAGTCGATGTCCCCGGCGACGGGGAGGATGCGGATGGTCATCGGCGGATCCCCGTTCCGGTCGCGGACGTGTGGGGCTCGGCCGCCTCACACCAGCAGGGTTCACTGGGCACCCGCGGCCCACTCGCCGCCCACGGCACCCTCATTCGCCGTACCCCCCTCAGCATGCCCACCCTCGGCACGTCCACCCGCAGCGGCATTCGACGCACTCCCGTTCGAGGCATCCTCGTACGGACGTTCCGGACCGACCTCATCACGGGGCCTCCTACTTGTCCTCGTCGAGGGTGTACGAACGGTCGTCCGGTACGACGACGGTGGCCTCGCCGCCCCCGACGAGGGCGAGACGGACGTGCTCGGCGAACGACTCGGCGAACGCGACGCGCTGGGCGTCGGCGGTGTCGAGCGCGAACGTGATCGGGACGGCCTCGGTCGCCGTGCGCCGGCGGTCGCTGCTGGACTGGCCGGATTCGAGGGGGGTCAGCTTGCCGACGTCGATGACGCGGGCGTCGGCGACCATCAGCTTGGACGTGTCCTTGCCGGAGTCGCTGTCCTTCTCCTCGAACGTGGCGTAGATGTTGACCAGCGACCCCGGGTTGATCTTCCCCGCCACACCGGTGGACGCGTCGATCAGGATCGCGATCTCCTGCTGCCCGGACTCGAGTTCGGGCCGGTCGACGATCATGTCGGACTGGAGCAGGGAGCCCTTGCGCAGCTGGGTGACGGCGATCTTCCCGCGGATCTCCGACAGATCGGTGACCGCTGTGCCGGACAGCCACCGCTCCGGCATCGTGATCCTCTCGAACTGGCCCGCCGACAGCTCCTTGTAGGGTGCGATGTCGCCCTTCAGCCGATATGCCGTCACCTCGGGCCCGACCTTCGCGTTCACGTCACGGATCACCGAGAGCACCCCGGCGAAGGCGGCCAGGGCGCACAGGGCCGAGAGGACCAGCAGGATGACGCCGCGGCGCTGGCGCGAGTTCACTACATCTCACCTCGTGGGGACGTGCCGGGCACTTGAGCGGACCTGCTCTTTCTGCTGCCGCGCGGGCTGTGGAGTTGTCGTACGGCAGTCATGTGGCCCCTCGGGGAAGGGCCGCCCGGACCGGGCCGGCGGTGGGTTCCGGTTCCCGTAACGGGGCCGCGCAGAACCCGCAGCGGTCTCCGATGAGTTCGAGGCCGCACCAGTGGCACGTCTCGCGGCGTACGGACGACACGAGCTGGTAGAGCACGGAGACGTCGGAGAGGCCGGCGGCGAACTCGACGAGCTTGCCCGTCCCCCACCAGCGCGTGGACCCCTCGGGCAGCGGCACCGGCAGGGACCCCTGCACCTGCCAGGCCGTTGCGAGCGTCGCGGTGACCCAGTCGGACGGCGGCTGCGGCCCCTGCGCGACGAGCAGCCGGGTACCGAACTCGGGCCCCGCGAGGGGTTCCGGGTCGGCGGCGTGAAGGCGCACGAGCTGGGGCCGCGGGTTGGCCAGTACGGCGAACTGGGCGCCCGGCACCCACGACTTGGCGTGCGACTTCAGCGTGACCGGGACCCGGTCGAGCTTGGCGACGGAGCCGAGGAGGGCGCCGGCGTAGATGTAGTGGGCGAGGAGGCGGACCGAGGAGGCGAGCACGCCGGGGCTGAAGTCGCACACGGACAGCTGCCGCAGCTGCTGGGCGAGCAGGGCGAGGCCGAGCGGTGGCAGGTCCACGCCGAGCAGGGCGATGCGGTCGCTCTCCAGTACGGAACGGACGGTGTGCAGCCGCCGGGTGGCGGCCGACTCGTCGGAGGCCGAGTGGAGGACGATGACATAGCCGTGCTGCTCGATGAGCGCGTGCATGCCGAACAGGGAGGCTTCGAGGGTCTCCTGCGGCTGTACGACTGCGGGCGGGGTCTGCCGGTCGTGCGGTGGGAGCACCAGATCGGAACTGGTGACGGCTATCGCGGTCGGCACGCTGCACACCACCCCGTTCACTTCGGCGGAGTGGTCGACCACCGCCTCAGACGGCCCCTGTGAGGAGTGACGTCTCCCTCGACGTCCCTCCTGCATCGTCTTGCATCAGCACCATATCCACGGCATGCCCCGATCAACACCGAATCCCCTTGATCAACTCACGGAAGGTGCGGCCGTATCCACACAGAGTGAGACGCATATGCCTCAACTCGACAGGCGCGCAGGGGTGTTGGGACACCCGTACGGGTGAACGGGTCTCGCGCGGGAGTATTGACAACTTGATTGGTCTGGACCAGCGTACCGGGCATGCTCAGACACAGAAAACGCATACAAACGCGGACGAAAGCGCAAGGGCGTATACGGGGACGGACACGGCTCCGGTCGGGAGCCGTCGCCACCGCCGTCGCCACCGCCCTCGCCCTCGGTCTCTCTCTCGCCGGCGCCGGACAGGCGTCCGCCGCGGACATCAACAACGCCAAGAACGCCGGATTCGAGTCGGGGCTCAGCGACTGGAACTGTTCGGCGGGCAGCGGCGCCACCGTCTCCTCCCCGGTGCACGGCGGCGCGGCCGCGCTGCGGGCGACCCCGGCCGGGCAGGACAACGCCCGCTGCACCCAGGCCGTGGCGGTCAGACCCAACTCGACGTACACGCTCAGCGCCTGGGTGCGGGGCGGGTACGCGTACCTGGGCGCGACCGGCACCGGCACGACCGACGTTTCGACGTGGACGCCGGACTCGACGGCCTGGAAGCAGCTGTCGACCACCTTCACCACAGGCGCCTCGACGACCTCGGTGACCGTCTACACGCACGGCTGGTACGGGCAGGCCGCGTACTACGCGGACGACGTGACCCTCTTCGGCCCCGACGGCGGTGGTGGCGGCGACCAGCCGCCCACGATCCCGTCCGCCCCGGCCGGTGTGACGGTGTCGGGCTCGACCTCCGCGTCGGTGTCCCTGGCCTGGAACCCGGTCTCGGGCGCCACGGGCTACCACGTCTACCGGGGCGGCACGAGGGTCCAGACGGTCACCGGCACTTCGGCGACGGTCACGGGGCTCGCGGCCTCCACCTCGTACACCTTCCAGATCACGGCGACGAACGCGGCGGGCGAGTCGGCCCGTTCGGCGACGGTGACGGGTACGACGACGGCGACGCCCGGCGGCGGCACCGGTCTCCCCAAGCACGCGGTGACCGGTTACTGGCAGAACTTCAACAACGGGGCGACGGTCCAGAAGCTCTCCGACGTCCAGTCGCAGTACGACATCATCGCCGTCGCCTTCGCGGACGCCACCGCCACACCGGGCGCGGTGACCTTCACCCTCGACTCGGCGGGCCTCGGCGGCTACACCGTCGACCAGTTCAAGGCGGACGTCCGGGCCAAGCAGGCGGCCGGCAAGAAGGTCGTCGTGTCGGTCGGCGGTGAGCGCGGCACGGTGGCGGTGAACGACACGGCCTCCGCGACGAACTTCGCGAACTCGGTGTACTCCCTGATGCAGACGTACGGCTTCGACGGCGTCGACATCGACCTGGAGAACGGGCTCGACGCGACGTACATGACGCAGGCGTTGCGGTCGTTGTCGTCGAAGGCGGGCTCGTCGCTGATCATCACGATGGCGCCGCAGACCATCGACATGCAGTCGACGTCGAACGCGTACTTCCGGACCGCCCTGAACATCAAGGACATCCTGACCGTCGTCAACATGCAGTACTACAACAGCGGTTCCATGCTGGGCTGCGACGGCAAGGTCTACAGCCAGGGGTCGGTGGACTTCCTCACCGCCCTCGCCTGCATCCAGCTGGAGGGCGGCCTCGCCCCGTCCCAGGTGGGGCTGGGTCTGCCGGCCTCGACGCGGGGCGCGGGCAGCGGGTACGTCTCGCCGAGCGTCGTGAACAACGCCCTCGACTGTCTGACCCTCGCCACGAACTGCGGTTCCTTCAAGCCGCCGCGGACGTACCCCGACCTGCGGGGCGCGATGACCTGGTCGACCAACTGGGACGCCACGGCGGGCAACGCGTGGTCGAACGCGGTGGGGCCGCACGTGCACGGGTTGCCGTAGGCGACGAGGGGTGACTGCGCCCGGCCGGGCGCGAGCCCCCGGCTGTGGCGCAGGTCACCGGAACCTCTCCCACCTCACGGAGAGACATGGGAGTGAGGTGGGAGAGGTGCATACGAGATGAGTGACCCCGAAAGGGCGCGGGCGCGGATACGGGCCGGGGACCGGGAGGCCTTCGCGGAGGTCTACGACGCGTACGCGCGGGCCGTCTACAACCACGCCTACCGGCTGACCGGCGACTGGTCGACGGCCGAGGAGGTGATGGCGGACACCTTCCTCGACGCGTGGCGCACCCGGGAGCAACTGGAGCCGGACGGTGGCTCGTTGAAGCCGTGGCTGCTGGGCATGGCGACCAACAAGGCCCGCAACGTCAACCGCGGGCTCGGCCGCCGCCTGGCTTTCCTGGCCCGCCGCCCCGCCCCGGACCCGGTGGCCGACTTCGCCGACGAGACCGCCGGGCGCCTCGACGACGCGCGGCGGCTCGCCGCCGTACGCCAGGTGTACGGCCGGCTGCGGCGCGGGGAGCGGGAGGTGCTGGCACTGTGCGTGTGGTCCGGCCTCGGCTACGGGCAGGCGGCCGAGGCGCTGGGCGTCCCGGTGGGGACCGTACGGTCGCGGCTCTCGCGGGCGAGGGCGAGGCTCAGCCGCCTCACGGACGAGCGCCTGCGCGAGCGGCGGGCGGAGAGCCGTACAGACGGCAGGGCAGAGAGCCGTGCGAACGGTGGGGCGGAAACCCGCGCAAAACATAGGGAACCGGGGCGTCGTCGCGGAGAGATAGAGAGCGAGGCCGCGTTCGCGGCCCTTCCGCTCAAGGAGATTCAGGAGGGATCCCGATGAACGAGGAGCTGGCCCGACTGCTGCCGCCCCCGCCCGAACGGGACGTTCCGCCTGGTCGCCTCGCCCACCACAAGGACCGTTTGATGCGACTCATCGACGACGACCGAGCCACGGTTCCCGCTGCTCCCACCCCCGCGGCCGCCCGTCCGCGCCCCAGGCTGCCGCGCCCCGCGCTGTGGCTGCCCGCCGCGGCGCTGACGCTGGCCGGGGCACTGACCATCGGCCTCGTCACGACCACGGACTCCGGCTACGGCCGGCGGCAGTCCGACGGCGAGAGCGCCGTCGTCCTGCTCGACCGCATCGCCGATGTCGCCGCGAGGACGGAGGTCGAGCCGGTCCGCGACGACCAGTTGGTCTACGTCAAGAGCCTGACGGCCGGAGCGGAGGCCGTGGAGGACGGCCCGTACAAGCCCGGAGAACTGCACCAGCGAGAGGTGTGGGTGTCACAGGAGCCCGGCCCGGTCGAGCAGTTGGCCCTGCACTATGAGGACGGCGACTACTCCCCGCTCAGGGAACTGCTGCCGCCGGGTTCGCCGGGCGTCTCCGCCGGCATCGACCGCCCCACGTACAAGTGGCTGGCCTCACTGCCCACCGACCCCGACGAACTGCTCGCCGAGCTCTACCGTCTGACCAGGACGTGGGAGGGCCAGGAGCAGGCCCAGGCCGTCTTCGACAAGATCGGCGAACTGCTGGGCGAGACGGTCATGCCACCGAAGACCACCGCCGCGCTCTACGAAGCCGCCGCGAAGATCCCCGGGGTGACCCGTATCGACGACGCGGTCGATCCCGCCGGCCGGCACGGCGTCGGCATCCGCCGCGTCGACGAACGCGCTTCGTGGGCCACCGAGTGGGTCTTCGACCGGGACACCCTCACGTATCTCGGCGAACGCAGCTACCTGACGGCGGACGGCGCGATGGGCGCCAAGGGCACGATCCTCGGCGAGACCGCCGTGCTGAAGCGAGCCGTCGTGGACAAGTACCGCGAGCGGCCGGTGTCGTAGACCGGCGCACGCATGTCTGATCGCGGGGAGGGCGGGGTGACAGGGCGGCGCCGCAGCCTCGGGAGACTTGCGGCCTTCAGAAGATGGCCGTCACGGCGTCGTCACGCAGTCCGCCCTCATCCCATCGGGCGGTAGTAGCCGAGCACCTGAGCCAGGTGCGCGAACCACTGGTGGAGGCGTTCCCGGGGCTTGGCCTCCACCGTGCACTCGAAGAAGCTGCCGTCGAGGTGGATCACGGCGACCATGAGGGCCTTGCCGTTTCCGCTCGCCTTGTAGTGGACGCTGCGGATCTCCGGCCAGGGGAAGTCGACCGAGATGCCGTGGTCCTCGAAGGCGACGCCGTTGATGTCGATGACAACGGAGTTGTGGCGGTCGACGGCCAGGAACTCCGGGCCCTGGGCCGGAGCGGCGCCCACCGCTCCCGGGGCCGCCTGCGGCTGGGCGTACGGGTGGGGAGGCGGTGCCGGCTGCCCGTACGGCGGCTGCGGCGGTTGCGCGTACGGCTGGCCGGGAGGCGGGGTCTGGGGCGCGTACGGCGGGGGCGGGGGACCGAAGCCCGGCTGGCCGCCCGGCGGCGTCCACGGCTGTGGCGGTGGTGGCGGCTGGTGGCCCTGCTCCGGCTGGTCCATGGCTGTTCGTCCCTCTGCCCCGTGGGTGTGACTCGTACCGCACCGTATCCCTCCCCCGCCGATGAAACATTCCCCGGGGGCCACCGCATCAAAGAAGTGAGAGGCGATGACGCGAAGAAGCGGCGACGGCCCACGCGAGCTCGTTCAGGGGGAGTCAGAGATGCGACAAGTCCGCGCGGACGGATACCAGGAGTTCGCGGCGGCGCGCGCCGGGCATCTGTACCGGTCCGCGTGTCTGCTCACCGGCGGGGACACGCATCTCGCCGAGGACCTCGTGCAGGAGACGCTGGGCCGGTTGTACGTGAAGTGGGGGCGGGTGCGGCGGGCGGAGAACCCGGCCGGGTACGCGCAGACCGTGCTGACCAGGACCTTCCTCGCCCATCAGCGGCGGCGCAGCAGCAAGGAACGGGCCACGGACGTGATCCCGGACGTGCCCGCCGCACCCGGCACCGACTCCTCCCTGCGGCTCACCCTCGTCGAGGCGCTGGCCCAACTGCCGCCCAAGGACCGGGCGGTGGTCGTGCTGCGCTACTGGGAGGACCGGTCCATCGAGGAGACCGCCGCGGCGATGAACGCCAGTTCCGCGGCGGTGCGCACCCGATGCGTCCGCGCCCTCGCCCGACTGCGTGTCCTCCTCGGGGACGCCATCGGTGAGTACGTCACCCCCTGAGCGCCCGCAGGACGCCTGACAGAACGCACATGCACAGTCACACCCACTCGCAGAAACGGCGGTTCGTCATGCCCCTTGACCAGCACGAAGACCCCTTCGAGGGCAGGCTCGGCGACGCCCTGCGCCGGGCCGGCGACGCCTTCGAGACCGATGGGCACGCCATGGTCGGCGGCGGCGCCGTCCGCGGCCGGCGGCTGCTGTTCCGGCGGCGGGCGGCGATGCTGGGCGGGGTCGCCGGGATCGCGCTCGTCGGAGTGGGCGGGGCGGTCCTGCTGCCCGGGATCGGGGACGGGGGCGGAAGCGGGAAGCAGTCCGTGGCGACGGATCGGTCCGGCGAGCCGTCGGTCAGGGACGACGACGGCGAGATGACCGGCGCCGAGCTCATCCAGCGACTCAAGGACATGCTGCCGAAGGGGAAGTTCAGCGGGGAGTCGGCGCGCGGCACGGGCGCGAGCCTGGGACCGTACGCGCAGGTCGTGTACGACGACGGCAAGGGTGCGGCGGCCGTACAGCTCGGGCTGGGGCGGGTCGAGGCGGGCAGTGAGCACGCCCGGCAGCTGACCGAGTGCCCGGACAAGGCGTTCGTCGAGTTCGACGCCTGCGCGGAGACCGTCCTGCAGGACGGTTCGCGGCTGATGCTCTTCCAGGGGTACGAGTACCCGGACCGCCGCGAGGAGACCAGGCACTGGTACGCGCAGCTGGTCACCGCCGACGGGTACGACATCAGCGTCATGGAGTGGAACGCCCCGGCGCAGAAGGGCTCGCCCGTCAGCCGTGAGGAGCCTCCCCTGACCACCGCCCAGTTGAAGGACATCGCCCTGGACTCGGGCTGGCGCGGGGCCATCGACGCCATTCCGGAGGACAAGGGGGACGAGGGGGACGAGGGGGACGAGGGGGACGAGGGGGACGAGGGGGACGAGGGAGAGAAGGAGGCCTCGTCGACGGAGCGGCCCGAGGCCGGCTCCGCCCAGCCCCCGGTGGTGGACGGCGCCACCATCCAGAAGACCCTCGCCGGCCTCCTCCCCGACGGCGCCCACGGCGTCGACGAGGGCAGCCAGGAGTCGGACTTCGCGTACGTCGTCCTCGACGACGGCAAGGGGCACAGCCTGGTGCAGATCAATGTGCAGCCGGGAATGGCGGACGTCGCGGACTCGTTGTTCGGCGCCGACGCCGAGACCCTGCCCGACGGCACGAAGGTCGCCACGCGGCAGGGGCCCGGCGAGAAGGGCGGCGCGGGGGTTGTCATGTGGACCGTGGACACGATCCGCACCGACGGGCTGCGGGTCGTGATCAGCGCCTTCAACTCCGGCGCACAGCACACGGCCGCGACCCGCGAGACCCCCGCGCTCACCATGGCTCAGCTGAAGGAGATCGCCACCAGCGAGAAGTGGAAGACGCTCGGCTAGCCGCGCCCGCCCCACCCCGCCCGGGTCAGAAGAAGTCCGCCCACGGCTGGTCCCAGATCTGTTTCACGGCCAGGACGAGGAAGAGCAGGCCGGCGATCACCAGCATCCCGTTGCTGAGGATGCCGTTGCGCCATTCCCGGGGTGTGCGGGAGGAGTTGAGGAGCCAGAGGAGGGTGGCGGCGAGGAAGGGGAGAAAGGCCGCGCCGAGGACGCCGTAGAGGATGATCAGGCGGAACGGCTGGCCCTGGAAGAGCAGGACGATGGGCGGGAAGGTCAGCCAGAGCAGGTACGCGCGGAACGGCCAGGACTTCTCGTGGCGGCCGGAGGCGACCTCCTCGCCCGTCACCTCGCCCTTCCGGCGGAAGCGCGCCACGAAGTCCGCGAACATCAGGCTCACGCCGTGCCAGACGCCGATGAGGGACGTGTACGAGGTGGCGAAGAAGCCGATCAGGAAGAACTTGGCGGTGGCCGTGCCGTACTCGTCGGCCAGGATGTCGCCGAGCTGGATCAGGCCCTTGTCGCCGCTGGCGATGGCCACGTTCGCGTTGTGCAGCAGTTCGGCGCCGACGAAGAGCATCGCGATCACGAAGATGCCGGTCGTGATGTACGCGACCCGGTTGTCGAGGCGCATGATCTTCATCCAGCCGGTGTTCGTCCAGCCCTTGGCGTTGACCCAGTAGCCGTACGCGGCCAGCGTGATCGTGCCGCCGACGCCGCCGACCAGGCCGAGGGTGTTGAGGATCGAGTCCTTCTCGTCGGGCAGGACGGGGAGGAGGCCGGCGAAGGCGTCCGGGAGGTTCGGGGTGACCCTGATCGCCAGGTAGACCGTCACGACGAACATGACGCCCACGAGGACCGTCATGACCTTCTCGAAGACCTCGTACTTGTTGAACCAGACGAAGACCAGACCGCTCAGGCCGCACAGGACGGCCCACCATTTCAGGTCCATGACGTCCGGGAACAGCGCCTGGAGGGGCAGGGCGCTGGAGGACATCGCGGCCGCGCCGTACACGAAGCCCCAGATCACGACGTACACGACGAAGAACCACGTCGTCCAGCGGCCGAGGCTCGCCCAGCCGTCGAAGAGGGTGCGGCCGGTGGACAGGTGCCAGCGGCCGGCCGCCTCGGCGAGGGAGATCTTGACGAGACAGCCGAGGACGGCCGCCCACAGCAGGGTGTAGCCGAAGTTGCTGCCCGCGATCAGGGTCGCGACGAGGTCGCCGGCGCCGACACCGGTCGCGGCGACGACGATGCCGGGGCCGATGTACTTCCAACTGGATTTACGGGGTGGGGGGTTGCTGTCGGATGTTGCCGGGGTGTCAGTGGGGTTTCCCGTGGTGTCCGCCATGAGGGTCAAGAAACCCCAAAGGCTCCGAGCAGACAAGAGGGCGTGCCCGGCGCCCCGTCAAGGGGCGCGGGGCTGTATCGACGTGCGGCTCCGCCGCGGGGCGCGACCAGCCACGACGGCGCCGCGGACGGACGGCGACCTCGACGGACGGTGCCGCCGAAGCCACCCAACCCGGCGGAGCGCTACGGCCGACCACAGCCGTCCGACCCGCATGTGCCGAGCTCGAACCACACGGTCTTGCCCGGCCCGTCCTGGTGGCAGCCCCAGCGCCCGGCCAGTGCATCCACCAGGAACATCCCTCTGCCACTTTCCGATATCCCCGTCGCCCGGCGCACCCGGGGCGGGCGGCCGTCCGAGTCCGACACCTCGCAGCGCAGTACGCCGTGCGAGGCCGACAGGGTCAGCTTCAGTCGGCTCTCCGCGTGCACCAGCGCGTTGGTGACCAGCTCGCTCACCAACAGCTCCGCCGTGTCGGTCTGTTCGAGCAGTCCCCATCCCTCCAACTGCCTGCGCACCTGCGCGCGGGCCTGTGCGGCGGCGGTGGGACGAGGGTCGTACTCGACGCTCAAGTGGCCCGCGCCCATGGGTGGTTGGGGGTACGAGGCGAAATGGGGGCCGGAATCCGGAAGGAGACCCCCGGAGAGTTGCAGCATGCTTCCAGGGTTGCCGCCGCGCGTACGCGGCACACGGGGAGGAATACCCGTTTCCGGTCGTGCATATACCTGTTTCCCGCCCGAGTACGTCCGTAATTAGGGGCGTACGAGTCTGATGTACCCGTACGCGGTCGTGTGCGGCTTACGCGTTCCCGGCCGTTTCCCGCCCCGTCACGGCCTGTTCCCGTCGGTTCCGGCCACGCGGGCCCCGCACCCGCCACCCCCACTCTTGACCTGGTCATGCCAGACCCGCACCATGAGCGCCACACCCGCACCAGGGCCTGCCGGGCACCCCACGGTCATCGGCCAGGCCCGAGGCACGTCGCAAGGATCCACCCCCCGCTCCACTCCCCACTTCCGGAGACCCCGGAATTCCTGGAGAAAATAGGAGACTTCATGCGACTCCGCATACGCGGCAGGTCGGCGACGCCCGGCGGCACGGGCAGGAGATCAGGCCGCCGCACCGCCGCCCTCGCCACCCTGCTGGCGCTGGCCCTCGCCGCCCCGGTCGCCGCGACGACCACGGACGCGACCGCGACCAGCGCCGAGCGGCCCAAGGCCTCGGCGGACGACATCCGCCAGTACGAGGTCCACATGCACTCGGACAGCAAGTCCCGCACGGCGCTGCAGCAGGCCGGCGTGACCGTGGACGACGCCGACGACCACTCGGTGTTCGTCTCCGGGCGCGCGGACCAGATCAAGAAGCTGAAGCAGCAGGGCTACGAGGTCACGCCGCTCGGTGCGGCGCCGGACCGGTCGAACGGCGAGGACGACGTACGGCTCTTCGACTTCCCGTCCGCCGACTCCCGCTATCACAACTACGCGGAGATGACGAACGAGATCAACTCCGTGGTCTCGGCGAACAGTTCGATCGCCAGTCAGCGGGTCATCGGCACGACGTACCAGGGCCGGAACATCGTCGCCATCAAGATCAGCGACAACGTCGGCACGGACGAGGCCGAGCCCGAGGTGCTGTTCACCCACCACCAGCACGCCCGTGAGCACCTCACCGTGGAGATGGCGCTCTATCTGCTCAACGAGCTGACCTCCGACTACGGGACCGACTCCCGCGTCACGAACATGGTGAACAACCGCGAGATCTGGATCATCCCGGACATCAACCCGGACGGCGGCGAGTACGACGTCGCCACCGGCTCGTACCGCTCGTGGCGCAAGAACCGGCAGCCCAACAGCGGTTCGTCGGCCGTCGGCACCGACCTCAACCGCAACTGGAACTACCGCTGGGGCTGCTGCGGCGGCTCGTCCGGGTCGGCGTCCTCGGACACCTACCGGGGTACGGCCGCCGAGTCGGCGCCCGAGGTGAAGGTCGTCGCGAACTTCGTGCGCAGCCGGGTCGTCGGCGGGGTCCAGCAGATCAGGACCGGTATCGACTTCCACACGTACAGCGAGCTGGTGCTGTGGCCGTTCGGGTACACGACCGCCGACACGACGACGGGGATGACGGCGGACGACCGCAACGCGTTCGCGACGGTCGGCGGGAAGATGGCCGCGAGCAACGGGTACACGCCCGAGCAGTCCAGTGACCTCTACATCACGGACGGGTCGATCGACGACTGGCTGTGGGGCAACCAGAAGATCTTCGGGTACACGTTCGAGATGTATCCGGGGTCGGCCGGGGGCGGCGGGTTCTACCCGCCCGACGAGGTCATCGCCCGGGAGACCGCGCGGAACCGGGACGCGGTGTTGCAGTTGCTGGAGAACTCGGACTGCATGTATCGGTCGATCGGCAAGGAAGCGACGTACTGCTAGCCGTGGGGTAGTTCTGTGAGTGGGGAACTGCGGGCCGGTCGTGGCTGGTCGCGCAGTTCCCCACGCCCCTTACGGGGCGCTCTCCTCGGCCTCTTCGTCCTTCTTGTCGTCGGAGCCGTCGTCGAAGTACGCGTCCAGGACCTCGTCGATCTGCTTATCCCAGGCCGCGTGCTCGGACTTGGCCTTGGCCTCGATCTCGATGGGGTACCAGCGGCGGTCGGGGGTGTGGACCGTGACCGTGAAACGCTTGCCGAAGCGGGGGGACTCCGTCTCGATCGCGCCGATCTCGTCCCAGCCGAACTCGCACTCCTGGTCGTCCAGGCGTAGCCGCACGCCACGGCTGTCGGCGGTGATCTTCGCGCGGCGGTCTGAGGCCTCGAAGACGGGACCGTCTGTCGGGTCCTCGGCTGCGTCTGCGTCTTTGGCCGTGCCCGGGTCCGCGTCCGAGGCCGAGTCCGAGGCCGCTTCCGCGTCGTCGTCTTCGTCGTCTTCGGCGTCGTCCTCGGAGTCCGTCTCGTCGTCGGCCGAGATCTCCTCGGCGGGCGCCTTGTCGAGGGACGGCTTCGACGCCTTCTCGGCGGCAGCCGGCTCGTCCCGCTCCGGGGCAGCCTCGTCCGGCTCGACGGGCTCCGTCGGCTTGATGTCCTCCGGCTCCTCCTGCTTCTCCTTCTTCACGGACACCGGTGCCGTGAGTCCGGGGATGTGCGACGGGTCGACCGCGGCGGCGGCCAGGGGCTGGTTGTTCGAACCGATGCGCTGCTCCACAGCGGGCAGTATGGTCGACGACCCTGTGCCGGGGACAGTCGGGCCAGGCATATGTCCGTATCTGAGTTTCACGACCGTGCCCCTGGCGCCCTGCTCCATACGGACACGTCTATACGAACAGGTTCAGTACGGTCGCCATCGCGAAGCCCGCGAGGGACAGGACGGTCTCCAGGAGGTCCAGGTCTTGAAAGTGTCATGTTCGCTGTTGGGACATGAGGGTCCTCTGGGTGGGGGTGCGGGGATTTCGGGCAGGGGGATCGCCGTGCTGGGTGCGGGGATTGTGGGGGGGTTGATGACTGCCGAGCGCCGGTCGCGTGTGGTTGCGCGCGGAGTTCCCCGCGCCCCTGAAGGACCAGGGGCGGCGCGGGTCGCGTTGTCAGGCGTCCAGGACCGCCAGCGCGTCGATCTCGATCAGCAGGCCTGCCGGGAGGCCGACGTAGACCGTCGTGCGGGCGGCCGGGGCTGCGGTGAGGTGCTGTTCGAAGTACTCGTTGTAGATCGCGTTCATCTCGGCGAAGTGGTCCACGTCGGTCAGGTAGACGCGGATCATCATCGCGTCGTCCCAGGTGGCGCCGCCCTCTTCCAGGATCGCCTTGACGTTGGCGAGGGTCTGGAGGGTCTGTTCGCGGAGGGTGGGGCCGGCGGGGGTGGGGGGCCGGCCCTCGACGGCGGGGAGGAAGCCGACCTGGCCGGCGACCTGGAGGATGTTGCCCTTCCTGACGCCGTGGGAGAACTTGGCGGGCGGGGCGGTGTGGGTCGGGGGGGTGAGGGCGATCTTGTCGGTCTTGTCGGTCATACGGTGTCCTTCGCTGGGGTTCTGCCGGAGTATTCGCCGCTGATCGCGTCCGCGGTGCGGCGGACCAGCGGGAGCAGGGTGAGGAGTTCGTCGGCGGTGACGACGACGTTGGGCGCGGAGACCGACATCGCGGCGACGACCCGGCCGTCGGTGCCGCGGATGGGCGCGGCGACGCAGTTGATGGACTCCTCGTGGCCGCCGAGGTCGGTGGCCCAGCCCTGTTCGCGGACCCGCGCCAACTCCTTGAGGAAGGCGGGGGCGTTGGGCGTCGAACGGGGCGTGTACAGGGGGTAGTCGAGCTTCTCCGCGAGGACGCGGCGCTCGGCTTCGGGAAGGTCGGCGAGGCACAGCTTGGCGACGGCGGCGACCGTGATGGCGACCGGTTTGCCGATCCGGGAGTACATGCGGACCGGGTAGCGGCTCTCCACCTTGTCGATGTAGAGGACCTCGTTCTCCTCGTAGACGGCGAGGTGGACGGTGTGGCCGCAGTGTTCGTTGAGGCGTACGAGGTGGGGGTGGGCGATCTCGCGGATGTCGAGGTTCTCCACGGCCTCCTGGGCGAGGGCGAAGAGGCGGGCGCCGAGGCGGTAGCGCTGGTCGGACTGGCGGTAGACGAGGCCGTGTTCGTGGAGGGTCCGCAGCAGACGCAGGGCCGTGGACTTGTGGACGCCCAGGCGGTCGGCGACCCGGCCGAGGTCGGCGGGGCCCTCGGCGAGCAGCGGCAGGATGCTCAGCGCGCGGTCGACGGTCTGGCTCATGGGGTGCGTACCTCCTCCTCGGCCCGGGACGCGGTCTGCGTCGTCCGCGCGGTCTGGGTCGTCCAGCCGGGGCCGAGTCGCAGTCTCCCCCACGCGTCGTCGTCCAAGGCCGCCAGACGATCCGCGAGGTCGCGCGGCGGCGGCGCGGCGAGGTCGCCGGGGACGGTGAGGGCGGCGGCGGCCATGAGGTGACCGTGCCGGAGCCCGGCACGGTCGGGCAGGCCGCGCAGGGTGGCGGAGAGGAAGCCGGCGGCGAAGGCGTCACCGGCACCTATGGTCGCGACGACCTCGGCATCCAGGGCGGGGACGAAGGCCTCCTGGTCGACGGAGCCGTCCTCGGCCCGACGGAACAGCGTCGCTCCGCGCGCCCCCTGCTTCACCACCAGCACGTCCGGCTCCGACAGCAGTTCGCTGATCGCCGTCGGTCCGCCCGTGACACCCCAGGCCTCCTCCGCCTCGTCCTCGCCGACGAACACGATGTCGGCACCGCGCGCCAGTTCGAGCAGTACACGCGGGCCGTCGGTGTCCCGCCACAGGCCCGGCCGGTGGTTCACGTCGAAGGAGACCAGGGGGCCGCCCGAGCGGGGGGCCGTCAGCTCGCGGAGCAGCCCCAGGCAGTCGTCGGACAGGGCCGCCGTGATCCCGGAGAGGTGCAGTACGCGTCCGGCGCGCACCGCCGCCAGGTCCACGGTCTCCGCCGACATCGCCGAGGCGGCCGAACCGGCCCGGTAGTAGGCGACCTCGTGCGCGTCCGTGGCCCGGTCCCCCGCCGTACGGAAGTAGACGCCCGTCGGACGCGCCGGATCCCGCCCGACGGACGTCACGTCGACGCCGTGTCCGCCGATCGTCTCGACCAGGTGGTCCCCGAACCCGTCGGCTCCCACCCGGCTCACCCACCGGACCGCGTGCCCGTCCGCCGCCAGCGCGCACGCGACGTTGGACTCCGCGCCGCCGATGGCCCGGTCGAAGGAGGGGACGTCGGCGAGGCGTCCGGGGCGGGTGGGCAGGAAGGTGACCATGGACTCTCCGAGCGCGACTACGTCGACGACGTCGATGTCGGGAGCGGCGTCGGGGGAACGGAGTCCGTCGGCGGTCACGATGGTGGAGGCTCCTCGTCGCGTCGGCTGGGGCGGGGTCGGCACCGTTGACCCGGCGCTGGCTGGGATGTTAGACAGCGGTAAACGACATACGCAATGAACGTTGCACAGATTGCAACGCACCTCGCAGGGAGGATCCCATGGGTGTCGAGAGTGTCGAAGCGCTGGCCCGGCTGGCCGCGGAACGCGTCGACCACCGCTTCAAGGGCCTCCCTCCGGACGCCGACGGCCTCACCGTGGCCGAGCTGGCCGACCGGCGCCTGAACCTGTTCACCGGCGGTTTCACCACCCCCGTGCTCGCCCTGTCCGCCGAGCGCCTGGAACACAACCTGGCACTGATGGAGACCTACTCCGCCCGCCACGGCCTCGTCTTCGCCCCGCACGGCAAGACGTCCATGGCGCCGCAGCTGTTCTGGCGGCAGATCGAGCGCGGCGCGTGGGGCATCACCCTCGCCGTGCCCCATCAGGTGCGGGTGGCTAGGGAGTTCGGTATCGAGCGGATCTTCCTCGCCAACGAGGTCGTCGACCCGGCGGCCCTGCGCTGGATCGCCGCCGAGCTGGCGGCCGACCCGTCCTTCCGGTTCGTCTGTTACGTCGACTCCGTGCGCGGTGTCGAACTGATGGACGCGGCGCTACGGGATTCCGGGCGCCCTGCCCGCCGCGTGGACGTCGTCGTGGAGCTGGGCGCGGGCGAGGGCGCGCGTACCGGGGTCCGTACGGAGGCGGAGTGCGCGGCGGTCGCGGACGCGGTGGCCGGGACCGGGACGCTGCGGCTGGTGGGGGTCGCCGGGTACGAGGGCGAGGTGCCGCGGGCCGACCCGGAGCGGGTGGGGGCGTGGCTGCGCCGGCTCACCGCGCTGGCCGTCGACTTCGACAAGGCGGGGCGGTTCGCCGGGCTGGACGAGATCGTGGTCAGCGCGGGCGGCAGCGCGTGGTTCGACGCGGTGGCCGAGGTGTTCGCCGAGCTCCCCGAACTGTCCGTGCCCGTACTGAAGTTGCTGCGGTCGGGCGCGTACGTCTCGCACGATGTCGGCCACTACCGCCGGGTGACCCCCTTCAACCGCGTACCCGAGGAGGGCACCCTGGAGCCCGCCTTCCGGCTCTGGGCCCAGATCGTCTCCCGCCCCTCCCCCGGCCAGGCCTTCGCCAACGCGGGCAAGCGCGACGCCGCGTACGACCTGGATCTGCCGTCGGTGGAGGTGGTGCGGGACGCAGGCACGGGTGCGGTCCGCGACGCCGCCGGGGTCACGGTGACAGGGCTGTCCGACCAGCACGCGTGGCTGCGTACGGAGGCGGAGGCCGCGCTGGAGGTCGGCGACTGGGTGGGACTGGGGCTGTCGCATCCGTGCACGTCGTTCGACAAGTGGAAGCTGATTCCGGTGGTGGAGGCGGACGGCACGGTGACGGACTACGTCCGGACGTTCTTCTGAGCACGCCGGCGACCGTCCGGTCCCGGCACAGTCCTGAAAACCGTCCGATCCCGGTACAGCCCCGAAAGGTGACGCACATGGACCTGGTCTTCCGTGACGCCGACGTCGTGGACGGTTCCGGCGGCCCCTCCTACCGCGCCGACGTGGTCGTGGCGGACGGCAGGATCACGTCGATCGTCAAGGAGGCGGCCGCGGCGGGCTGCCAGCGACCGAGGGCCCAGCGGGAGCTGGACGCCGAGGGCCTGGTCCTGGCCCCCGGTTTCATCGACATGCACGCCCACAGCGACCTCGCGCTCCTGCGGGACCCCGAGCACATCGCGAAGGCGGCGCAGGGGGTGACCCTGGAGGTCATCGGCCAGGACGGGCTGTCGTACGCGCCGGTCGACGACCGCACCCTCGAAGGGGTCCGCCGCGCGATCACCGGCTGGAACGGCTACGGCGAGGACATCGACTTCACCTGGCGCTCGGTCGGCGAGTACCTGGACCGCCTCGACCACGGCTTCGACGGCGAGGGCATCGCTCTGAACGCGGCGTACCTCGTCCCGCAGGGGACGGTGCGGATGCTCGCCGTGGGCTGGGAGGACCGGGAGGCGACACCCGAAGAGCTGGACCGTATGCGGGAGTCGGTGGCGGCCGGGCTGCGGGCGGGCGCGGTCGGCATGTCGTCGGGGCTCACCTACACCCCCGGTATGTACGCCAAGGACGCCGAACTCACCGAGCTGTGCCGGGTGGTGGCGGAGTACGGCGGCTACTACTGCCCGCACCACCGCTCGTACGGGGCGGGCGCGCTCCAGGCGTACGCGGAGATGGTCGCCCTGACGCGGGAAGCCGGCTGCGCCCTCCATCTGGCCCACGCCACCATGAACTTCGGGGTGAACAAGGGCCGGGCTCCGGAGCTGCTCACCCTCCTGGACGACGCGCTCGCGTCCGGTGCGGACATCACGCTCGACACGTACCCGTACACCCCCGGCTGCACGACCCTCGTGGCGATGCTGCCGAGCTGGGCGAGCGAGGGCGGTCCGGAGGCGATCCTCGCGCGGCTGGAGGACGACGACACTGCCGAACGCGTCCGGCATCACATGGAGGTCGTCGGCGCCGACGGCTGTCACGGCGTGCCCATCGAGTGGGACACCATCGAGATCTCGGGCGTCACCGGCCCGGCGCTGTCGTCGTACGTGGGCCGGACCATCGCGCGGTCGGCCGAGGCGCTCGGCGAGGAGCCCTGGGTGACCGCCCGCCGGCTGCTCGTCGAGGACCGGCTCGGTTCGACGATCCTCCAGCACGTCGGCCACGAGGAGAACGTGCGGACGATCATGCGCCACCGCGTGCACACCGGCGGCTCCGACGGCATCCTGCGCGGCGACAAGCCGCACCCGCGCGCGTACGGGACGTTCCCCCACTATCTCGGCCGGTACGTGAGGGAGTTGGGCGTGCTCTCCCTGGAGGAGTGCGTCGCCCACCTCACCTCACGCCCCGCCGCGCGGCTCCGCCTCGCGGACCGGGGACTCGTCCGCGAGGGGTACCGCGCCGACCTCGTCCTCTTCGACCCGGCGACCGTGGCCGCCGGATCGACGTACGAGGCACCGCGCACCCTGCCCACCGGCATCCCGTACGTCCTCGTCGACGGCCGTTTCGTCATCGAGGACGGCCGGCGGACGGACGTACTGGCGGGCCGGGCGATCCGGAGGACTGCGGCCCGGTAAGGGGCGCGGGGAACCGCGCGAGAAGCCCCACCGGGCCCGCAGGCGAAGAACCACCATCGGCACCCCGGCAGTTTCGGCGCCCCCGAGCGGAGCGCTACGGCTTGGGAAGTATGCAGCCGCCTGCGGAGAGGTCGAGCTTGTTGTCCACGCCGAAGCAGGCGGGGACATGCCAGGTCTGCTGGGCGTAGTTGATGCCCTGGCGGACGGTCACGGTGCCGTTCGCGTCGACCTCGCAGGGGTTGTTGTCGGTGCAGCGACCGCCGTCCTCGTTGCCCGTGTTGTTGACGCCGACGACCTTGCCGGTGGCGTTGTTGAGGACCGGGGAGCCCGAGGTGCCGCCGATGGTCTGGCAGGCGGAGGTGTAACGGATGGAGTCCTTCCAGGTCCAGTTCCCCTCCTTCAGGCGGTACGCGTACCCGTCGACGGCGCAGCTGTAGGTCCGCTTCCAGTACCCGGAGACGACGGTGATGGCGGTGCCGACGGTCGGGCGGGCGGTGTCGTAGACGAGGGCGTCGATGCCGTACGTGCTCTTGATCTGCGCGTACGTGGTGGTGAGCTGGTACACCGCCATGTCCGTGTCGGTCATCGTGCCGTACGCGATCTTGTTGGCGCGCAGGGTGCCGACGCGGGTGCCGGCGGAGT
This sequence comes from Streptomyces sp. NPDC057474, assembly GCF_042802555.1. NCBI lineage: Bacteria > Bacillati > Actinomycetota > Actinomycetes > Kitasatosporales > Streptomycetaceae > Streptomyces > Streptomyces sp. NPDC057474. The sequence goes on from NZ_JBHVDX010000049.1 coordinate 45,496, forward strand.
TGAGCAGGCCGAAGGTGCGGGTGGAGGCCTGGTCGACGATGACCTCACCGGCGTCCGGGAAGCCGCTCTCCAGACAGTGGCCGTTGGTCATCACCAGCGCCGGGTCGTTGTCCTCGGAGTCGGGCATCCGGACGACGGAGCCGGAACAGTTGCTGAGCGAGACGGTGCCGGCGAAGTTGACGGCCTGTACCGCCGGGGCCGGGGCCGCGAGGTCGGCCACGGTCTTGTTCGCCGTCTCGACGAGCGTCCCGACCGCCGTCTTCACGGGCGCCGCCGCGGGCTCAGGCGCCGCGACCGCCGGTGCCGCGCCCGCCCCGGTGATCACCAGGGCGAACAGCGAGGCAACGAGAGGCTTTCTCATGTGGGGGTCCCCTCTTGCTACGTGGGTGACAGAAGATCTTCCGGCCACCGCAGTTTGTCATGCGCATTGTGAAGGCGATGTGCAGGACGAGCAAGGAGTTGGTTCCGGCCGCGCGATCTTCGGCCAGGGGGCTAGAGATCGGGGGACGGAGGGGCAATTCGGGTTATAGGGGTCGCCCCACGTGGCGGAAAACACGACCCGGAACGCGTTACCGGGCCGTAAGCTCACGGACATGCAGGTGATCCAGTCGACGAAGCTCGCCAACGTCTGTTACGAGATCCGGGGCCCGGTGCTCGAGGAGGCGATGCGGCTCGAGGCGGCCGGGCATCGCATCCTGAAGCTGAACACGGGCAATCCGGCGGCGTTCGGCTTCGAGTGCCCGCCCGAGATCCTGGAGGACATCCTCCGCAACGTGTCGTCGGCCCATGGCTACGGCGACGCGAAGGGCCTGCTCGCGGCGCGCCGCGCGGTAGTCATGCACAACCAGACCCTCGGCATCGAGACGGACGTCGAGCACGTCTTCATCGGCAACGGCGTCTCCGAGCTGATCGTGATGGCCATGCAGGGCCTGCTCGACGACGGCGACGAGGTCCTCGTACCGTCCCCGGACTACCCGCTGTGGACGGCGGCCGTCTCGCTGTCCGGCGGCACGGCCGTGCACTACCGCTGCGACGAGCAGTCCGACTGGATGCCGGACCTCGCGGACGTCGAGCGGAAGGTCACCGACCGCACCAAGGCGATCGTCATCATCAACCCGAACAACCCGACGGGCGCGGTGTACGACGAGGCGATGCTGCGCGGCCTGACGGACATCGCGCGCCGCCACAACCTCCTCGTCTGCTCGGACGAGATCTACGACAAGATCCTCTACGACGGCGCCACGCACACGCCGACCGCCAAGGTCGCCCCGGACCTGCTCACCCTCACCTTCAACGGCATGTCGAAGGCGTACCGGGTGGCCGGCTACCGGGTGGGCTGGGTGGCGATCTCCGGGCCGCGCGCGCACGCCGACTCCTACATCGAGGGCCTGACGATCCTCGCGAACATGCGGCTGTGCGCGAACATGCCGGGGCAGCACGGGGTGGTCGCCGCGCTCAGCGGGCGCCAGACGATCAACGACCTGGTGCTGCCGGGCGGGCGGCTCAAGGAGCAGCGGGACCTCGCGTACGAGCTGCTCACCCAGATCCCGGGCGTCTCGTGCGTGAAGCCGAAGGGCGCGCTGTATCTCTTCCCCCGCCTCGACCCGAACGTCTTCAAGATCAAGGACGACCGCCGGATGGTCCTCGACCTGCTCCGGCAGGAGAAGATCATGGTCGTCCAGGGCACCGGGTTCAACTGGGCCGAGCCCGACCACTTCCGGGTGGTCACCCTGCCGACGGTGGGTGACCTGCGGTCCGCGATCACCCGGATCGGGAACTTCCTGGACGGGTACGGGCAGGCATAACAGCGCCAGGCAGGGGTGGCGGCGCCAGGCAGGCGTGGCGGCGCGAGCCGAGTGTGGCGAACCGGGACTTTCGGACCTCGCTCAACTTTAGACGAAATCTAAGGTAGAGTGGTCGTCCGAGAGCTTGGAGGCCATCCCATGTACGAGCCGATCCGCACCAAGTCGGTCCACACGATGGCCGGCACGACCTCCTCCGACTTCCCTCACCGTTCGCGTGAGGAAGAGCTGGACATCCAGCTCGCGGGTCATCTGGCGGCACTGCTGGCAGCGACCGACGAGCTCCGCGCACTGGCCCCCTCCGACGACCTCGACGTGGCCGCGGAGGCGCTGGCCGCGCAGGTCACCCGGCTGCGGGGTGGACGTCCGCCGGTGCGCTCCGCCTCCGGCGGGGGCGTGGGGGACGTCACCGCGCTCCATCTTCGCGCCCACGCGCTCGCGGGGCGGGCGCTCGTCGTCGCGGCGTCCCGGGCGGACACGGCGTCCGCGATCCTGGCGGCGGAGCGGATGGATGCGCACGCCGGCGTGCCGCTGAGCGCCTGATAGCTCGGGGGCGACTGCGATCGGGCGACTGCGGGTGGTTGGCGGTTGCTCGCGCAGTTCCCCGCGCCCCTGAAAAGCAGGGGCCGTTG
>NZ_JBHVDX010000050.1:0-47591 GCF_042802555.1 Streptomyces sp. NPDC057474
GCGACCCGCCGCGTACAACGCGCCCTAGACATGGCCGAGTTCCCGGCAGCGCCCGGGAACTCGGCCACGGCGCTTTCCCGTTGACGCGCCACCAGAAAGCTGCGGGAACCACGTACCCCGCCGTTCCACCCCCACTGTGACGTGTGGCACCATGCGGGTCATCCTCACCGGCACAGCACCCTCGGGAGACGCTCCTAGTGCAGCAATCCGCCGTCCCGGAACTGGCACACGCGCACACCCGCCCCATCCACTGGCTCGCCACGGCCACCGCCCTCGCCGGAGTCGTGGCCCTGTCGTCCGCCCTCCAGCCCGACGCGGCGAGAGCGGCCCAGCCCGTCCCGAAGGCGAACCCGGCCCCGGCCGTCGTGGCCGCCCCCGACCCCACCGAGGTCGACCTCCCGCTCGACTGCGGGCCCGTCGGCGTCGTCGTGAAGAAGAAGGGCTCCGGGGACCTCGACGGAGACGGCCGCCCCGAGACCGTGGCCGTCGTGCACTGCGACGCCAGCATGGGCACCCCGCCCGACGGCGTGTACGTCCTCACCCGCTCCACCGACGCGGCGCAGCCCCGGGTCGTCGCCACCCTCGTGAACCCCAAGGACCGCGAGACCGTCACCGACTTCACCGTCCGTGACGCCGTCGTCACCGCGACCCTGCACGGCTACTCGTCGGCCGACGTGCCCAACTGCTGCCCGGACGTCACGGACCCCGTCAAGTGGCAGTGGAAGAACGGGGCGTTCGTACGCTCCACGCCCGCCGGAGTACAAAGCGTCTGACACCGCCCGCCCCCGGGCGAACGGGAAGTGATCACCCGGCAAACCCGGTGTGAGAAAGCAGACACAGGGCGACGCGGAGTGCCCGCCGGGTCACTCCGCGTCAGGCCCGAAGACCTCGACGCTGTCCGAAACCCGACGTACGTGGATGCAGTCGCCCGGACACTCCTTCGCGGAGTCCACCACATCCATGAGAAGCGGCAGCGGAACGGGCGTTGTGGCCCCCGGGGCCTGCAGCAACTCGTCTCCCGGGCTCTTCACGTACGCCAGCCCGTCGATGTCCAGCTCGAACACCTCGGGCGCGTACTGGACGCAGATACCGTCACCGGTACAGAGATCCTGGTCGATCCAGACCTCCAGCGCCTCGCCCGCGACCCCGGCCTCCTGCTGCACGGTCATCTCTCCTGCCGTCTCGATCGTCGAGCCGGTCGGGAACGATGCAGGCTCTGACGGGTGTTGAACACTTCGACCCTACCCGGGGCGGCTTCCCAACCATGTTCGGTGGGTATTCCCCTGGCGTGAGGGAGAGCGCAAGGGTGAAGATCGGACACACCCCGACCGTCTTTGTGATCTAGGGGTTTCAATCGACACCCACCCAGGTAGGGTCTGGAAGCGTCCAGCTCCCCTTGGAGGAGGTGAGGACCGTGGCAGCCCACGACGACGACATGAACCGCGGCATCCGCCCGGGACGAGGGTCCGACGACCCTGCCGGGCAGATTGCCTACCTTGAGCAGGAGATCGCCGTCCTGCGGCGCAAGCTCGCCGACTCTCCGCGACACACGAGGATTCTCGAAGAGCGGATCGTCGAGCTGCAGACCAATCTGGCCGGCGTGTCCGCACAGAACGAGCGGCTCGCCAACACACTCCGTGAGGCCCGCGACCAGATCGTGGCCCTCAAGGAAGAAGTCGACCGGCTCGCACAGCCGCCGGCCGGCTTCGGTGTCTTCCTCACGGCGAACGAGGACGGCACGGCCGACATCTTCACCGGCGGCCGCAAGCTCCGGGTGAACGTCAGCCCCAGCGTCGAACTCGAAGAGCTCCGACGCGGCCAGGAAGTGATGCTCAACGAAGCCCTCAACGTGGTCGAGGCCATGGAGTACGAGAGCGTCGGGGACATCGTCACCCTCAAGGAAATCCTCGAGGACGGCGTACGCGCCCTGGTGCAGGGGCACACCGACGAGGAAAGGGTGGTACGGCTCGCCGAACCACTCCTGGACGTCGTCATCCGCCCCGGCGACGCCCTCCTGCTCGAACCCCGCTCCGGCTACGTCTACGAGGTCGTACCGAAGAGCGAGGTCGAGGAACTCGTCCTCGAAGAGGTCCCCGACATCGGCTACGAGCAGATCGGCGGCCTGGGCAACCAGATCGAGATGATCCGCGACGCCGTCGAGCTCCCCTATCTCTACCCCGACCTGTTCAAGGAGCACGAACTGCGGCCGCCCAAGGGCGTCCTCCTCTACGGGCCCCCCGGATGCGGCAAGACACTCATCGCCAAGGCCGTCGCCAACTCGCTGGCCAAAAAGGTCGCCGAGGTCACCGGACAGGCCACCGGCAAGAGCTTCTTCCTCAACATCAAGGGCCCCGAACTCCTCAACAAGTACGTCGGTGAGACCGAGCGGCAGATCCGCCTCGTCTTCCAGCGTGCCAGGGAAAAAGCCAGCGAGGGCACACCCGTCATCGTCTTCTTCGACGAGATGGAATCCCTCTTCCGCACCCGCGGATCAGGCGTCAGCTCGGACGTGGAGAACACCATCGTCCCCCAGCTGCTCGCCGAGATCGACGGCGTGGAAGGCCTGCAGAACGTGGTCGTGATCGGCGCCTCCAACCGCGAGGACATGATCGACCCTGCCATCCTGCGCCCCGGCCGCCTCGACGTGAAGATCAAGATCGAGCGCCCGGACGCCGAATCGGCGAAGGACATCTTCCAGAAGTACCTCACCGAGCGCCTCCCGCTCCACCCCGACGACGTGGGTGAGCACGGCAACGACAAGACCGCCACCGTCCAGAGCATGATCCAGACGGCCGTGGAACACATGTACGCGGAATCCGAGGAGAACCGCTTCCTGGAGGTCACCTACGCCAACGGTGACAAGGAAGTCCTCTACTTCAAGGACTTCAACTCCGGCGCCATGATCGAGAACATCGTCGGCCGCGCCAAGAAGATGGCCATCAAGGACTTCCTCGACAAGAACCAGAAGGGCCTCAGGGTCTCCCACCTCCTCCAGGCCTGCGTGGACGAGTTCAAGGAGAACGAGGACCTGCCCAACACCACCAACCCGGACGACTGGGCCCGAATCTCCGGAAAGAAGGGCGAACGGATCGTCTACATCCGTACGCTGATCACCGGAAAGCAGGGCGCCGACACCGGACGCTCCATCGACACGGTGGCGAACACCGGACAGTACCTGTAAAAGACAGGGCGGCTGCGGGTGCCCTCAGTGGGTGCCCGCAGCCGACTGTTTTTCTGGTAAAGGCCGGAGCAAGGCAAAGACGCAAATGATCTCCCAACCAGCGCAGAGCCGTTCTAGGCTCGTTCGTACCGCCGAGTCGCGCAGTGCGGGGACGGGCACCGCACACGCACCGGAGCGCCAGCGGTACTTGAGCGGCGTCCCCGACCGAGGACGCCGCCGGGCAAGGAGGGCCGCATGACCGTACGGCGAGTAATGGGCATCGAGACGGAGTACGGGATCTCCGTCCCCGGCCACCCCAATGCCAATGCCATGCTCACCTCGTCCCAGATCGTCAACGCCTACGCCGCGGCGATGCACCGGGCCCGCCGGGCCCGCTGGGACTTCGAGGAGGAGAACCCGCTGCGGGACGCGCGAGGCTTCGACCTCGCCCGCGAGTCCGCCGACTCCAGCCAGCTCACCGACGAGGACATCGGCCTCGCCAATGTCATCCTCACCAACGGCGCGCGGCTCTACGTCGACCACGCCCACCCCGAATACAGCGCCCCCGAGGTCACCAACCCCCTGGACGCCGTCCTGTGGGACAAGGCCGGCGAACGCATCATGGCCGAAGCCGCCGAACGCGCCGCCCAGCTCCCCGGCGCCCAGCCGATCCACCTCTACAAGAACAACACCGACAACAAGGGCGCCTCCTACGGCACGCACGAGAACTACCTGATGAAGCGGGAGACCCCCTTCTCGGACATCGTGCGCCACCTCACGCCGTTCTTCGTCTCCCGCCAGGTCTTCGCCGGCGCCGGCCGCGTCGGCATCGGCCAGGACGGCCACGAACACGGCTTCCAGCTCAGCCAGCGCGCCGACTACTTCGAGGTCGAGGTCGGCCTGGAGACCACCCTCAAGCGCCCCATCATCAACACCCGCGACGAACCCCACGCGGACGCGGAGAAGTACCGCCGCCTCCACGTGATCATCGGCGACGCGAACCTCTCGGAGATCTCCACCTACCTGAAGCTGGGCACGACGGCCCTGGTGCTGTCGATGATCGAGGACGGCTTCATCGCCGTCGACCTGGCCGTCGACCAGCCGGTCCGCACGCTCCACCAGGTCTCGCACGACCCGACCCTGCAACGACTCGTCACCCTCCGCAGCGGACGCACGCTGACCGCCGTACAACTCCAGATGGAGTACTACGAGCTGTCGCGCAAGTACGTGGAGGAGCGGTTCGGGGCGGATGCCGACGACCAGACCAAGGACGTCCTGAGCAGGTGGGAGGACACCCTCAACCGGCTCGAGAACGACCCGATGAGCCTCTCCGGCGAGCTGGACTGGGTCGCCAAGCGGGAACTCATGGAGGGCTACCGGCGCCGCGACGACCTCGACTGGGACGCCGCCCGGCTCCACCTCGTCGACCTCCAGTACGCCGACGTGCGCGCCGAGAAAGGCCTCTACAACCGTCTCGCGGCCCGCGGCAAGATGAAGCGGCTCCTGGACGAGACGGACGTCGACCGGGCCCGTACGAAGCCGCCGGAGGACACCCGGGCGTACTTCCGAGGTCGTTGTCTGGAGCAGTACGCGGACGACGTCGCGGCGGCCTCCTGGGACTCGGTGATCTTCGATCTCCCGGGCCGGGATTCGCTCCAGCGCGTCCCAACCCTCGAACCGCTTCGCGGAACGCGAAATCACGTCAAGGAGCTCCTGGACCGCTGTCGAACGGCAGAAGACCTGGTCAGGGTCCTGTCCGGCCACTGAACCGGGCTGTGATCCGATTCCGCCGGGCAGGGTGGAAACAGCGGCGTCCGGGAATCATCGAGGTGGTCCCCGGACGTTGTGCAAACAACGGGGCCAATGTCAGACCCGGCTTGTAGGGTCTGATCATGACCGATCGGCAGGAAAGCAGACCTGCCGACCATGTCGGGCGAACTGAGCGGGGTGAGGGTTATGGCGACCAAGGACACCGGCGGCGGCCAGCAGAAGGCGACCCGTTCCACCGAGGAGACCGAGGCGGCGCCGGAGGCGCAGGCATCGGAGGACCTCAAGGAACGACAGGAGAAGCTGAGCGACGACGTGGACTCGGTTCTCGACGAAATCGATGATGTGCTCGAGGAAAATGCCGAGGATTTCGTGCGTTCATTCGTGCAAAAAGGTGGCGAGTAAAGGTAAAGAGCCACTTTGACCTTCGGATCGAAGATTCGGGTGGCGGGGGATGGAAGAAGCCGGCAAGCGGTGCAGCGGGTGCAGGCGAGTGCAGCCCGTCACCGCTTTCGCGAAGGACAAGAACCGTAGCGACGGCCTCCAGGTGAGGTGCCGGGAGTGCGTGGGCGAGTACAGCGCCGCGCACTACCGGCGTCGCCGAGAGGTCATGGGGAAGCCCGCACGGGAGAAGGTGGATGTCCCCACCGGGCACAAGGTCTGCCGGACATGTGGTGAGGTCAAACCGCACAGCGAGTGGCATCGCAACGCAACCGCGTCTGACGGCTTGTCTACGCGTTGCAAGGCGTGCCGAGCTGTCCAGAGCAGGCAGGACCATCTGAAGCGCCAGTACGGCATCACCGAAGCCGAACGTGATGAGTTGGTCGCCTCTCAGGGGGGCGTCTGCTGCATATGTTTGGCGGCTTTGCCGGTGCATGTGGATCACTGCCACGAGACGGGTAGGGTCCGAGGCGTACTGTGCTTCAGCTGCAACGCGGCGCTGGGGCAGTTCAAGGATCGGCCCGACGTCATAAGGCGGGCTGCGACATACGTGGAAGGAAACGCGTGGAAGCCAACACTCGTAGCACCGGGCGTCTACCAGCTGCCTTCCTGACGCCTGGGTCGTCGTCCTTCATGGACTTCCTGTCGGACCACCAGCCGGAGCTGCTCCCCGGCAAGCGGCAGCTGCCGCCGATCCAGGGTGTCATCGAGGCCCCGCACGGCACGACGATCGTGGCCGTGTCGTTCCCCGGTGGTGTGGTGCTCGCCGGTGACCGCCGGGCCACGATGGGGAACATGATCGCGCAGCGGGACATCGAGAAGGTGTTCCCGGCGGACGAGTACTCGGCGGTGGGCATCGCCGGCACGGCCGGTCTGGCCGTGGAGATGGTGAAGCTGTTCCAGCTGGAGCTGGAGCACTTCGAGAAGGTCGAAGGCGCCCAGCTCTCCCTGGAGGGCAAGGCCAACCGTCTGTCGACCATGATCCGTTCCAACCTCGGCATGGCCATGCAGGGCCTCGCCGTCGTCCCGCTCTTCGCCGGTTTCGACGTCGACCGCGGCAAGGGCCGCATCTTCTCCTACGACGTGACGGGTGGCCGCTCCGAGGAGAGCGGCTACGCGGCCACCGGTTCCGGCTCGATCTTCGCGCGCGGCGCGATGAAGAAGCTCTTCCGTGCCGACCTCACCGAGGACGAGGCCACGACCCTCGTCATCCAGGCCCTCTACGACGCGGCAGACGACGACTCGGCCACCGGTGGTCCCGATGTCGCCCGCCGGATCTACCCCATCGTCACCGTGATCACCGAGGACGGCTTCCGCCGGCTCACCGACGAGGAGTCCTCCGACATCGCCCGCTCGATCCTGGAGCGGCGTCTGGAGCAGCCCGACGGCCCGCGCGCCGCGCTGCTCTAGCCGGTCCGGTCGACGGCCCTCTTATCAAGGTGATCCAGTGACTTCGACAGAAAGGGACGGATAACCGGTGTCGACGCCGTTCTATGTCTCACCCCAGCAGGCCATGGCCGACCGGGCGGAGTACGCCCGCAAGGGCATCGCCCGTGGCCGCAGCCTGGTCGTGCTGCAGTATGCCGACGGCATCGTGTTCGTCGGCGAGAACCCGTCCCGCGCGCTGCACAAGTTCAGCGAGATCTACGACCGGATCGGTTTCGCGGCCGCCGGCAAGTACAACGAGTACGAGAACCTGCGGATCGGTGGTGTGCGGTACGCCGATCTCCGTGGTTACACCTATGACCGTGACGATGTGACCGCCCGTGGTCTCGCCAACGTCTACGCGCAGACCCTGGGCACGATCTTCTCCTCGTCGGCCGAGAAGCCGTACGAGGTGGAGCTGGTCGTCGCCGAGGTGGGGGAGACCCCCGAGGGCGACCAGATCTATCGGCTGCCGCACGACGGTTCGATCGTCGATGAGCACGGCTCGGTCGCGGTCGGCGGCAACGCCGAGCAGATCAGCAGCTACCTGGACCAGCGCCATCAGGATGGAGTGTCCCTGGCGGAGGCCCTCAAGCTCGCCATCCAGGCCCTGTCCCGTGACACCAACGGCACAGAGCGGGAGATCCCCGCCGAGCGCCTCGAAGTCGCCGTCCTCGACCGTACGCGCCCGCAACAGCGCAAGTTCAAGCGCATCGTCGGCCGCCAGCTGGCCCGCCTCCTGGAGGCCGAGGGCGCCGCCACCGAAGCCGAAAGCTCCGAGGAAGAGGAGTAGCACCGGCTCCTTCGAACCCCGTCCGTAGTGTGCCCCGGCCGACCGAGGCCGGGGCGCGCGGCGTGATGGGGTGCAGTGCAGCGCCCCTGAAAGGGGTTCGGGGGACTGCGCGATGAGCCACGGACGACTCGCAGTCGGGCGGCTCTGCTCAGGGCCCTGGTGGTGCCGTGGATCCCCGCACCACCAGTTCCACGGGAATGTCCCCCTCGGCGGGTGTGCGGCCCTCCAGGACGGCCAGCAGGGCCTCCATGCCCCGCTCCCCGAACAGCTCCGCGTCCAGCCGCACGGTTGTCAGTTCGGGATCGAGCGCCGTGGCGAGGGCCAGGTCGTCGAGCCCGGTCACGGAGACGTCCTCCGGCACTCGTAGCCCCAGCCGCCGTGCGGCCTTGTAGGCGCCGGCCGCGAGTTTGTCGTCGTCGCACACCAGTGCCGTGGGCCGGGACCCGGTCGGCGCGGCGTCGGTCAGGGCGGTTTCGGCGGCAGCCAGTGCCCCCTCGATGGAGATCGGCGCGGCGGCCGTACGAAGGGACGTCCCCGGCATCGAACCCAGCCGCGCCGCCAGTTCCCGCGCGCGGACGTCGAAGGTCCAGGAGGGCACGTCGGCGGCCAGATGCAGGAAGTGGCGATGTCCCAGCCCGAGCAGGTGCTCGGCGATCTGTCGTACCCCGTCGCGGATGTCGAGGTTGACGGTGGCGGCCCCCAGGCTGCCTTCCGGGTCGCTGTCCAGCATCACCAGGGGCAGTTGGTCGCCCCGGATCGCGGTCAGTGCGCCGGCGGCCATGGAGGAGGCGATCACGCCGTCGAGGGCGGCCTGGGCGGAGGCGAAGGGGTCGCGGGCGGGGCCGACGCCTTCGGGGGAGGGGTAGAGCACGACGCCGAAGCCGTGGCGTGCGGCGACCCGGGCGGCGCCCGTGTAGACGCCGGCGAAGAACTCGGTCGTCAGGGCGGGGACGACCAGCAGTACGGTCCGGGTGCGGCCGAGGCGGAGGTTGCGGGCGGCGAGGTTGGGCCGGTAGCCCAGCTCGCGCGCGGCTTCGCGTACGCGTTCGGCCGTGGTCTCCGAGACGCGGCCGCGCCATTTGTCGCCGAGGACCAGGGAGACGGCTGCCTGGGAGACGCCGGCGGCCTGGGCGACGTCACGGCTCGTGGGCCGCGTACTACCTCGTGCCACCGTCGGCCTGCTCCCTCGTCTGGACTCGCGGACAGGGCACATGGTACGTATGACGGAGGACGTTATACGTAACACTTCCTCCGTCGAGAGCCGACGGGAGCCGTCGAGAGGCAGGACATGGCCGCCGGATATCTCGAGATCCTCAGGACGCGGCACGCCGCGCGGCTGCTCGCCGGAACGCTGGTGGGCCGGTTGCCGAACGCCACCGCCGCGATCGCGATCGTGCTCTTCGTCCGCGCGGAGGGCGGCACCTACAGTCTGGCGGGCGCGCTGGCGGCCGTGTACGGCCTCGCCAACGCGGTCGGGCAGCCGCTGCTGGGGCGGCTGGTGGACCTCTATGGACAGCCGCGTGTGCAGTTGCCGGCGGCTGTCGTCTCCGCCCTCGCCATGACCGTCTTCGCCCTGTCGGAGCTGGATCCGCGGCCGGTGGCGTATCTCGCCATGGCGGTCGCCGGGCTGTTCACGCCTCCTCTGGAGGGCGGGCTGCGGGCCCTGTGGTCCACCGTTCTCCGCAAGGAGGAGCAGGTGCACACGGCGTACGCGATGGACGCGGTGGCCCAGGAGATCATGTTCACTGTCGGGCCGCTTCTGGTGACCCTGTGCGTGGCGCTGTGGTCGGCGTCGGCCGCGCTCGTCGTGCTCAGTGTCATCGGGGTGCTGGGCGCCCTCTGGGTGGTCGTCTCGCCGCCCTCGCGGGCCTGGCGTTCCGCGCCGCGCGAGGCCCACTGGCTGGGCGCGCTGCGCTCGCCCGGGTTGCTGGCGCTTCTCGGCGCGTTCCTCTTCGTCGGTATCGCGCTCGGCTCGATCACCGTGGCCGCCGTCTCGTACGCGGACGACAACGGCGGGGACGCCGTGTACGGCTGGCTGATGGCGGGCGTCGGGCTGGGCGCGCTCGTGGGCGGCACGGTGTACGGCGCGCGGCAGTGGAGCGGGGCGCCGGAGCGTCGCCTGCAGGTGTTGGTGGCGCTTCTGGCGGTCTGTTATGTGCCGCTGACGCTGATGCCCGGTCCGGTGGGCATGACGGGGCTCACGACGCTCGCGGGTGTGTTCCTGGCGCCGGCCATCGCCTGTGTGTTCGTCCTGGTCGACAGGCACGCGCCGCGCGGCACGGTCACGGAGGCGTTCTCCTGGATCGTGACGACGTTCACCGTGGGCCAGTCGGTCGGAACGGCCGTCGCGGGACCGGTCGTCGAGTGGGGCGGGACGCTGTGGGGGTTCGTCGTGCCGGGGGCCGCGGGGGCCGTGTCGTTGCTGGTTCTGCTGGCTACGGGGCGGGTTCTCGCTGTTCCTTCTGAGGGTGCGGTGGTTGCGGCCTCTTCGGAAAATGATCCAAACCGTGCTGCCGAACCCCGTTTCAGCTCGGTGGATCGGGCGTAATGTTCAGTCATGGACCGCCGCATTTTCGGGCTGGAGAACGAGTACGGCGTCACATGCACGTTCAGGGGACAGCGCCGTCTGTCTCCTGACGAGGTGGCGCGGTACCTCTTCCGCCGTGTCGTGTCATGGGGCCGCAGCAGCAATGTGTTTCTGCGGAACGGGGCCCGCCTCTATCTCGACGTGGGCTCACATCCGGAATACGCGACACCCGAATGTGACAACGTGACCGAACTGGTCACTCACGACAAGGCCGGCGAGCGCATTCTCGAAGGACTGCTGGTCGACGCCGAACGCCGCCTGCACGAGGAGGGAATCGCGGGCGACGTCTACCTCTTCAAGAACAATACGGACTCGGCGGGCAACTCATACGGTTGCCATGAGAACTATCTGGTGGCGCGGCACGGGGAGTTCTCCCGGCTCGCGGACATCCTGATTCCGTTCCTCGTCACCCGGCAGCTGCTGTGCGGCGCGGGCAAGGTGCTGCAGACCCCGCGTGGTGCGGTGTACTGCGTGAGCCAGCGCGCGGAGCACATCTGGGAGGGCGTCAGCTCGGCGACCACCCGCTCCCGGCCGATCATCAACACCCGCGACGAGCCGCACGCGGACGCGGAGCGGTACCGCCGTCTCCACGTCATCGTGGGCGACTCGAACATGTCCGAGACGACCATGCTGCTCAAGGTCGGTGCCACCGACCTGGTGCTGCGCATGATCGAGGCGGGCACGGTCATGCGTGACCTCACCCTGGAGAACCCGATCAGGGCGATCCGCGAGGTCAGCCATGACCTGACCGGCCGCCGCAAGGTGCGGCTGGCCAGCGGCCGTGAGGCCTCCGCGCTGGAGGTGCAGCGCGAGTACTACGAGAAGGCCGTGGACTTCGTCGAGCGCCGCGGCATCCGTACGGGCACTGTCGAGCAGGTCCTGGAGCTGTGGGGCCGCACGCTGGACGCGATCGAGGCCGAGGACCTCGACCGGATCGGTACCGAAATCGACTGGGTGATGAAGTACAAGCTCATCGAGCGGTACCGCGCCAAGCACAACATGACCATGTCGAATCCGCGGGTCGCGCAGATAGACCTCGCGTATCACGACATCCACCGCCGCCGTGGCCTCTACTACCTGCTGGAGAGGAAAGGTCAAGCCACCCGCATCTGCAATGACTTGAAGATCTTCGAGGGCAAGTCGGTTCCGCCGCAGACCACTCGGGCGCGGCTGCGCGGCGACTTCATCCGGCGCGCGCAGGAACAGCGTCGTGATTTCACGGTCGACTGGGTGCATCTCAAGCTCAACGACCAGGCACAACGTACCGTGTTGTGCAAGGACCCGTTCCGTTCCGTCGACGACCGGGTGGAGAAGCTCATCGCGGGAATGTGAGCAGAGATGTTCCGGGAGACTTTCCGGAACGCAACGCGGGGCGCCGTACGTTTGCCGTACGGCGCCCTTCTCACGCCGTAGAGTTGCGCGCACGCCATCCGACAAGATCGACCGATACGAGGCCTTCACCGTGCGCCGACGCTCACTCCTCATCGCTGTCCCCGCTGGACTGGTCACGCTCGCTGCCTGCGGTGACGGTGAGTCCGACTCGGCCAAGGCCAGCAGCACACCGTCCGCGTCGGCGAGCGCGGCGAAGCCGCCGAAGATCGTGGACGGTCCGCTGCCGGCGATCACGGACGGGGTGAAGTTCGACGAGAAGCCGACCGTGGCGAAGGGCAGTGGCGATCCGTCGAAGGATCTGGCGGTGAAGACGGTCATCGCGGGCAGCGGGCAGACGGTCGCCGAGGGTGACTACATCCAGGCGAACTACCTGGGGCAGATCTGGGCCACGGCGAAGGTCTTCGACAACTCCTACGACCGCAAGACACCGCTGGTCATCCAGCTCAGCCCGCAGGGCATCATCGACGGCTGGCGGTACGCGCTGACCGGGAAGAAGGCCGGTAGCCGTGTCCAGATGTCCGTGCCGCCGACCTGGGGCTACGGCACCGAGGGCAACGCGCAGGCGGGGATCAAGGGCACCGACACGCTGGTCTTCGTCGTCGACATCCAGAACACCTTCAACGGCAAGAGCTCCGCGAAGGGCACCGAGGTCGCACAGGACAACGTGGACCTGCCGAAGGTGGGCACCAACACCGACGGCAAGGCGCCCACCATCGAGGTGCCGAAGGTCGACCCGCCGACCAAGCTGGTCGCGAACTACATCCTCGAGGGCGACGGTCCCGAGGTCGGCGCCGAAGACAGCCTTCTGGTGCAGTACAAGGGCGTGCTGTGGGACACCGGCAAGGAGTTCGACTCCTCGTACAGCCGGGAGGCGCTGAGTTCGTTCGGGCTGCAGCAGGTCGTCAAGGGCTGGTCCCAGGGCATGACCGGCAAGAAGGTGGGCAGTCGCCTTCTCATCGTCATCCCGCCGAAGCTGGGTTACGGGGACACGCCGCCGAGCGGCAGCGACATCAAGAAGGACTCCGTGATGGTGTTCACCGTGGACATTCTCGCGAAGATGTAGCAGCCCGGGATGCGAGACTGTCCGGCGTTGTCCAGTACATACACAAGCAGGAGCCTGAAGACGTGAGCATTGAGAAGCCCGAGATCGACTTCCCCGAGGGTGAGCCGCCGGCGGACCTGGCGATCAAGGACATCTGGGAGGGCGACGGCGAGGTGGCCCAGGCGGGCCAGACCGTCACCGTGCACTACGTGGGTGTGTCCTTCTCCACCGGTGAGGAGTTCGACGCCAGCTGGAACCGCGGTGCGCCGTTCCGTTTCCCGCTCGGTGGCGGTCGTGTCATCAAGGGCTGGGACCAGGGTGTGCAGGGCATGAAGGTCGGTGGCCGTCGCCAGCTGACCATCCCGGCCCACCTCGCCTACGGCAACCAGAGCCCGACCCCGGCGATCAAGCCCGGTGAGACGCTGATCTTCGTGGTGGACCTGCTGGGGGTCTGATCTGTCGGATGCCGTGTCGTGGCCGATCGTGCCGCGACCGGTCTCGACTGTCTGGGGTCCATGCCTGTTCGGGCATGGGCCCTCGGCTTTTGCCGCGACGCTTCGTAGCGGTACGGTCGTGCCGCGGGAACACCCATAGGAAGGGCGTCGATGGCCATTGCCAAGGCCGAGCGGTTGATGAACCTGGCGCTGTGTCTGCTGGGGACGCGCCGGCCGCTCAGCAAGCGCGAGCTGCGGGAGTCCATCGAGGCCTATCTCGAAGCGGGCAGTGACGACTCCTTCAATCGCATGTTCGAGCGCGACAAGGACGATCTGCGCGAACTCGGCCTGGTCATCGAGACGGTGGAGAACCTCGACGGCGAGGTCGGCTATCTGGCCCGCCGTGACAGCAACAGCCTCCCGCCCATCACCCTCGACGCCGAGGAGGCCGCGGCCCTCGGGCTCGCCGCGAAGGTCTGGCAGCAGGCCCGCTTCGCCGGTGCTGCGAGTGGCGCGCTGCAGAAGCTGCGCGCGGCCGGGCTGCCCGAGGACGTCGACCCGTACGAAACCCATGGCGCCCTGGAGCCGCGGATCCCGGTGCACGAGGCAGCCTTCGAGCCGCTGATGCTGGCGTGCCGCGACCGCCGCCCCGTCGTGTTCGAGTACCGCAAGGCCACCGCCGCCCGCCCAGAGCCCCGCCATGTCGAGCCGTGGGCGCTGGAGTGCTGGCGCGGTCACTGGTACCTCGCCGGCTTCGACCGCGACAGGGGCGCCGAGCGCGTCTTCCGGCTCTCCCGGATCACCGGCAAGGTCCGCAGCCGGGGCAGCGCCTTCACCGCCGAGGTGCCGGATGTCGTCACCGTGCGGGAGACGGTCGCGAGCTGGGCGGGGGAGACCGCCGACCGCTCCGCGCTGATCCGGCTGCGTACGGGTGCCGGCTACCCGCTGCGGGCGAAGGCCTCCGTCGTGCGGGAACTCGGAGACGGCTGGGACGAGTTGGAGATTCCGTACGGGCACGGTCTGGATGCCTGGCTGGTCGAGTTCGGGCCCGATGCGGTGGTCCTGGAGCCCGCCGAGCTGCGGGCCGACGTGATGGACCGGCTGCGTGCCGTGGCCAAGGGTTGAGGGGGACATAAGAACGTGGTGGGAAAACCGGCGCGGCCGGGGAACGCCATCGACCAGACCCGGCGGATGCTCTCCCTGGTGACGTATCTGCGAGAGCGGCCCGGCGCCCGGATCGAGGACGTCGCCCGTGCCTTCGGGATCACCGAGGACGAGCTGGTCTCGGATCTCGATGTGCTGCCCATGTGCGGGACCAGCTTCCGCGGCGGTGATCTGCTCGACATCGACACCGACGGCGAGCGCATCTGGTGGCACAACCCTGCCGCCCTCGGCGCGGAGGCCGCCGAGCCGCTCAGGCTCGCCGCCGACGAGGCCACCGCCCTGCTGGTGGCCGCCCGCGCGGTGGCCACGCTGCCCGGGCTGCGCGAAAGCGACCGGCAGGCCCTGCTGCGGGCCACCGCCAAGGTCGAGACCGCGGCCGGGGAGGCGGCGGGCGCCAGCTCGCGTCTGTCGGTCACCTTCGAGGCCGAGGGCGGGGTCTTCGCGGACGTCGACCGGGCCATCTCGGAGCGCCGGCGGCTGTGGATCCGCTACTACTCGCCCGCCCGCGACGAGGTCACCGAACGCGAGATCGACCCGATCCGCCTGGTCAGCGTCGGACACACCTATGTCGAGGCCTGGTGCCGCCGCTCGGAGGCCCGCCGTACCTTCCGGCTGGACCGGGTCGCCGAGATCAAGATCCTCGACGAGCCGTCCGCGCCGCCCGAGATCGAGCTGCGGGACCTGTCGGAGGCGCTGGTGCAGCCCGCCGCCGAGGACCCCGAGGTGGTCGTCGAGGTCGGTCCCGGTGGGCGCTGGGTAGCCGAGTACTACCCGCACGACAGCGCCGAGGAGCTGCCGGACGGCGGGCTGCGCATCAGCCTGCGCACCCCCGACCCCGCCTCGCTGCGGCGTCTCGCGCTGCGGCTCGGGCGCGACGGCCGGATCGTCTCCCCGCAGGACCTCGCCGACAGCGCCCGCCGGGCGGCCCGCGAGGCCCTGGCGGCCTACGACGAGACCGTGACGGCGAGACCGTGACGACGGCGTGCGACCGGAAAAGGGAGATGCGAGGGCTGTGAGCGGCGGGTCGGTTGTGTCGGGTGTGAAGGCCGGCGTGAAGTCCGGTGTGCAGGAGATCCAGGAGATGACCGTGGCGGTCGCCTTCGCGGGCATGAAGAGGGCGGTCGACGTGGTGTTCCGAGCCGGCTGCCCCGACTGCCGGGCCGATTTCGAGCTGGGCGCGAGCGCGCTGCGCCTGGCCGTCGGCGCCACCAGCAAGACCACCTTCTACTCCTTCACCTGCCCCGAGTGCGGCATCGCCGTCCGCAAGCCGGCCGGGGAGCGGATCGTCGAGCTGCTGACCGGGGGCGGGGTGCGGACCCTGCGGCTGCATTCGGCGGGCTAGGGCCTGCTCGGCGGATCAGTCCGGCTCCGGGCGGCGGTGGCTCGTTCCCTGGCGGTGAGCGGGGTCTGGTGCGTGCCGGAGCCCGCGTCGCTGGCCTCATGCACCGGGCAGGCCCTAGGGTCGGCGCCATGTTCTGGGCGATGTTCGCGGTGGCTGTGGGTTTTGTGGGGCTGGTCGTGCTCGGGGTGCTTGCCGTGCGGGTTTTTCTGGAGGCTCAGCGGCTGGGTACGCAGGTCACGGAGTCGGCGCGGAGGATCAACCGGGCGGCGGAGGATCTGGAGCGGGCGACGGCGAGCGCGGCCCGCTCTGTGGACGCTCTGTGAGTTCCGGCCGAGGCCCCTGTGACTTGGCCGGTGAGTGCGTTTTGCGCCACTTCGCCCTGTCACCTTCTCACCATCGGCAGGTACGCTGCCTGTCGCGGCACGGAGAACGAGGCCCGGGTCGCGGATCGGGAGTACGCACAGGGATTGCCTGAGGTTTACCCCTGAGCGTTACGATCGCTGCCAGCACGATCGTTCGGACACTTGTCCGGCCGGTCGGACAGCCCCCACCCACCGCCTCGGTGAAGAAGGTAGACAGCTATGGGTAACCTCGGCCCCACCGAGATCATTCTGATCCTTGTCGTCATCATCCTGCTGTTCGGTGCGAAGAAGCTGCCGGACATGGCGCGCTCGCTGGGCAAGTCCGCCCGCATCCTCAAGAGCGAGGCCAAGGCCATGAAGTCCGACGGTCAGGACGACAACACCGCGGCGGCCGCGCCTCCGCACGCCAACAGCGAGACCCCGGCGCAGCGCACCATCCAGGCCGCTCCCGGCGATGTGACCACCTCCCGCCCGGTCGCCGAGCCGACGGACACGACCAAGCGCTGACGCAAGGCCGGACAGGATTTCCGGCCTGCCGCACGAGATGAGGACGTGGGTTGCTCAAGTCTGCCCGCAAGACGGAGAAGGACAAGGATCCGGAGGGGCGGATGCCCCTCGCGGAGCACCTGCGCGAGCTGCGAAACCGCCTTGTCAAGAGCCTGCTGGCCATCGTCGTCACGACGGTCGTCGCGGTGATGTTCTACAAGGACATCATCCAGTTCTTCACGGATCCCATTCTCCAGGCGGTGGGATGCCAATACAGTTTCGCCGAGTTGGCGAAGGACAGTAGCCAGACCAGTTGCGCGCGCATCGTGCAGAACGGTCTGCTGAGCCCGTTCACGCTCGCCCTCACGGTTTCGTTGTCGTCGGGCGTGGTGCTCGCCGCCCCGGTCTGGCTGTACCAGCTCTGGGCGTTCGTCGCGCCGGGCCTGCACCGGAACGAGAAGAAGTACGGCCTCGGGTTTGTGGCGGCAGGCTTCCCGCTGTTCCTGATGGGCGCCTACTTCGCCTACTGGTCGCTGCCCAAAATGGCGTCCGTCATGCTGCAGTTCTCGATCATCGGAAGCGACAACCAGCTTCCCCTCGATGATCTGCTGAACCTGATCATGCGGATGATCGTCGTCTTCGGCCTCTCCTTCGAGCTGCCCCTGCTGCTCGTGATGCTGAACTTCGGCGGGGTCCTCTCCGGTAAGAAGATGGCCGGCTGGTGGCGGGGCATGATTTTGGGCATCACGCTCTTCGCGGCGATCGCCACCCCCAGTACCGACCCGATCTCCATGATGGCGCTGGCGGGCCCCATCTGGGTCCTGTACTTCTGCGCGTGTGGCATCGGGCTGGTCAACGACAGGCGCCGTGCCCGTGTCGAGGCCATGAAGCCGGATGACGACGAGGCCTCCGAGCTGGACCTCACGCCCGAGGGCATCGGCGAGATCGAGACCGTGTCGGCGAGCAGGGCGCTCCCCTCGCAGACGGAGCCCGAGCGGGAACGGATCAACGGATACGACGACGTCACCTGAGCACCGGCCGACGCGCTGTGTGTACGGCGACAAGGGCAGTGGGCCCCACCGGGAATCCTCGGTGGGGCCCACTGCCGTCGTCGGACTTCTTTTCCAACGGAAGGCGGTCCGGATCTCGACGGTGGCACGATCCGGATAATGATCGTCCTGTTGTCAGTGGGGCCCGGTACGCTCGAAAGCACGATGACAGAGGACCTCTCCCCGGCCGAGCGGTACGCGGCAGCACGTAGGCGCGCTGTCGAGCAGGCCACCGCGCTCGCCGGTTTCCGCGCGATGTACGACTTCGGTCTCGACCCCTTCCAGATCGAGGCCTGCCAGGCGCTGGAGTCGGGCAAGGGCGTCCTGGTGGCCGCCCCCACCGGCTCGGGCAAGACGATCGTCGGCGAGTTCGCCGTGCACCTCGCCCTGCAACAGAGCAAGAAGTGTTTCTACACGACACCCATCAAGGCCCTGTCGAACCAGAAGTACTCCGACCTGTGCCGCCGCTACGGCGCCGACAAGGTCGGCCTGCTCACCGGCGACAACAGTGTCAACTCCGACGCCCCCGTGGTCGTGATGACCACCGAGGTGCTGCGGAACATGCTGTACGCGGGCTCCCAGACCCTCCTTGGCCTCGGCTATGTGGTCATGGACGAGGTGCACTACCTCTCCGACCGTTTCCGCGGCGCCGTCTGGGAAGAGGTGATCATCCACCTTCCCGAGTCGGTCACCCTCGTCTCCCTCTCGGCCACCGTGTCCAACGCGGAGGAGTTCGGCGACTGGCTGGACACCGTGCGCGGCGACACCGATGTGATCGTCTCCGAACACCGGCCCGTGCCGCTGTTCCAGCACGTGCTCGCCGGACGGCGGATGTACGACCTCTTCGAGGAGGGGGAGGGCAACAAGAAGGCCGTCAACCCCGACCTCACGCGCATCGCGCGGACGGAGGCCAGCCGCCCCTCCTTCCAGGACCGCCGACGTGGCCGCGCCATGCGCGAGGCCGACCGTGAGCGCGAGCGCAGACAGCGCTCGCGGATCTGGATCCCGAGCCGCCCCGAAGTCATCGAACGGCTCGACTCCGAAGGTCTGTTGCCCGCCATCACCTTCATCTTCAGCCGCGCCGCCTGCGAGGCCGCCGTCCAGCAGTGCCTGTACGCGGGGCTCCGGCTGAACGACGACGACGCCCGGCTCAGGGTCCGCGCCCTGGTCGAGGAGCGCACGGCGTCGATCCCGAACGAGGACCTCCATGTCCTCGGCTACTACGAGTGGCTGGAGGGCCTGGAGCGTGGCATCGCGGCCCACCACGCGGGCATGCTGCCGACGTTCAAGGAGGTCGTCGAGGAACTCTTCGTACGCGGCCTGGTCAAGGCCGTGTTCGCCACCGAGACCCTCGCACTCGGCATCAACATGCCCGCCCGCTCGGTGGTGTTGGAGAAGCTCGTCAAGTGGAACGGCGAGCAGCACGCCGACATCACCCCCGGCGAGTACACCCAGCTGACGGGGCGTGCGGGCCGACGCGGCATCGACGTCGAGGGTCACGCCGTCGTGCTCTGGCAGCGCGGTATGAACCCCGACCACCTCGCCGGACTCGCGGGCACCCGTACGTATCCGCTGCGCTCCAGCTTCAAGCCGTCGTACAACATGGCGGTCAACCTGGTCGAGCAGTTCGGCCGGCACCGCTCGCGGGAACTGCTGGAGACCTCCTTCGCGCAGTTCCAGGCCGACAAGTCGGTCGTCGGGATCTCTCGGCAGGTGCAGCGCAACGAGGAGGGCCTGGACGGCTACCAGGAGTCCATGACCTGCCACCTCGGGGACTTCGAGGAGTACGCGCGCCTGCGGCGGGAGCTGAAGGACCGCGAGACCGATCTGGCGAAGCAGGGCGCGGCCCAGCGGCGGGCCGAGGCGGCCGTCGCGCTGGAGAAGCTGAAGCCGGGCGATGTCATCCACGTTCCGACGGGCAAGTACGCGGGCCTGGCACTGGTGCTGGACCCCGGGCTGCCCGCAGGGCGGTCCAACGGCCACCGCGGGTTCGAGCACCACGACGGGCCGCGCCCGCTGGTGCTGACCGCCGAGCGGCAGGTCAAGCGGCTGGCATCCATGGACTTCCCGGTGCCGGTGGAGGCGCTGGAGCGGATGCGGATCCCGAAGTCCTTCAACCCGCGTTCGCCCCAGTCGCGGCGGGATCTGGCGTCGGCGCTGCGCACCAAGGCCGGGCATCTCGTGCCCGACCGGAACCGCAAGCGCAGGGCCGCCGCCGCGGACGACCGTGAGATCGCCCGGCTGCGTGCCGAGCTGCGGGCGCATCCGTGCCACGGGTGCAACGACCGTGAGGACCACGCGCGTTGGGCCGAGCGCTACTACCGGCTCAAGCGGGACACCGCGCAGCTGGAGCAGCGCATCGAGGGCCGTACGAACACGATCGCGCGGACCTTCGACCGGATCGTCGCCCTGCTGACCGAGCTGGACTATCTGCGGGCTGACGAGGTCACCGAGCACGGGAAGCGGCTCGCGCGGCTCTACGGCGAGCTGGATCTGCTGGCGAGCGAGTGTCTGCGGGCGGGTGTCTGGGAGGGGCTGGGGCCTGCCGAGCTTGCCGCGTGTGTTTCCGCTCTGGTGTACGAGGCTCGGGCCGCGGACGACGCGATGGCGCCGAAGCTGCCGTCCGGGAACGCCAAGGCCGCGCTGGGGGAGATGGTGCGGATCTGGGGACGGCTGGACGCGCTGGAGGAGGAGTTCCGGATCACGCAGAGCGAAGGGGTCGGCCAGCGGGAGCCGGACCTCGGCTTCGCCTGGGCCGCGTATATGTGGGCCTCGGGATCGGGGCTCGACGAGGTGCTGCGGGAGGCGGAGATGCCGGCCGGCGACTTTGTGCGGTGGTGCAAGCAGGTGATTGATGTGTTGGGGCAGATCTCGGCGGCGGCGCCCTCCGGGTCGAGCGTGGGGAAGAGTGCGCGTAAGGCTGTCGAGGGGCTGCTGAGGGGGGTTGTGGCTTACTCGTCGGTGGGGTGAGGGTTCGCCCGATGCGGGGGCGGGGTGGGTTGTTCGGCGGGTGCGGGTGGGTTGTGGCTGGTCGCGCCCACGCGGCGGAGCCGCATATCGATACAGCCCCGCGCCCCTGAGAAGACAAGAGCCGGTGGACACCCCTGAGGTGGCACAAGCCTGCCCGCGCTCCCCGGACGAGGGGCGCGAGTCGTTGCTCAGAGGGCCAGGTAGCTTCGCCAGCCGCCGTACTCCGTGATGTCCGGGGCGTCTTGCAGGGCGCCGGGCTCGCAGAGGAAACCCGGGGCCCGGGTGCCGTCGGCCAATTCGACGGTGCCCAGGGTCATGGGGCGGGGGAGGGTGGTCAGGAGGCGGCCCAGGCCCTCCGCCGGGAGGCGCCAGATCTCGGCTTCGATCGGGGCGCCGCCTTCGCCCACGTGGACCAGGCCCGGCTTGGGCGGGGTCGTGCGCAGGGCGTGGAGGCGGTAGACGGGGGCCGTGGTGGTCGTTTGCTCCAGTTGGGCGCCCAGGGACAGGAGCTGGGGGTTCAAGGGCTGGCCCGAGAGGTGGGCGCCCACGACCGCCAGGCGGGTCTCCGGCTGGAGGAGGGTCGCGATGCGGGCCAGGCGGTCGTCCGTGAAGGCCGGACCGACCAGCATGACGCCGAACGGAAGGCCGTTCACCTCGCCCGCGGGGACGGCGACCGCCGCCAGGTCGAAGAGGTTCGTGGAGTTGGTGAAACGACCGAGGCGGGCGTTCGCGCCCAGCGGATCGGCGGCGACGTCGGCGAGCGTGGGGTGGCCCGGCGCGGTCGGCAGCAACAGGGCGTCCGCGTCGGCCAGTTCGGTGAGTGCGCGGGTGCGCAGGGCTGTCAGGTGGTCCTGGTCGGCGAAGAGCTGGTGGGCCGGGATGTCGCGGGCGCGGGTGATGATGCCGGCGACGGTGGGGTCGAGGGAGTCGACGCCGTCTGCGATGGCCTTGTCGACAAAGCTTCCGACGGCGGTGTAGCGCTCGGCCACGAACGCGCCTTGGTAGAGCATGGCCGCGGCCTCGGTGAAGGGGGTGAGGTCGAGAGGGCGTACGTCCGCGCCCGCGGCCTTGAGGCGGGTCACGGCTGCGTCGTATGCCTCCGCCCAGCCCTCGTCCAGTTCGCCGAGCTGCTCGCGCGAGGGGACCGCGATGCGCCACGGGCCCGGGGTGCGCTGGGGGAGGGGTGGGAGGGCGCGGGCGGGCGGGGAGGCCATGTGGGCGAGGGCCTGTTCGGCTTCGGGGAGGGTGCGGGCGAACACCGTCACACAGTCGATCGAGGCGCAGGCCGGGACGACGCCGGTCGTGGGGACCAGGCCTCGGGTGGGCTTCAGGCCGACGATGCCGTTGAAGGCGGCGGGGACCCTGCCGGAGCCGGCCGTGTCGGTGCCCAGGGCGAAGTCGACGATGCCCAGCGCTACCGCTACGGCGGAGCCGGAGCTTGAGCCGCCGCTGATGCGGGACGGGTCGTGGGCGTTGCGGACGGCGCCGTGCGGGGAGCGGGTGCCGACGAGGCCCGTGGCGAACTGGTCCAGGTTGGTGGTGCCGAGGACGATGGCGCCGGCCTCGCGGAGGCGGGCGACCACGGGGGCGTCGGCGTCGGGGGTGAACGCGTAGGCCGGGCAGCCGGCGGTCGTGGGGAGGCCGTGGACGTCGATGTTGCCCTTCGCGGCGAAGAGGCGGCCGGCGAGGGGGAGTCGGGCGCCGGCGGTGAGACGTTCGTCGATGGAGCGGGCCTCTGCCTCCACCTCGGGCCGGGGGCGTAGGTCGATCCAGATCTCGGGGCGGTTCACGGCGTCGATGCGGGCGTAGGCCATACGGACTCTGGTGAGGGTCTGGGGCTGCGACATCTGTGCTCCTGGGCTGGGGTGGCTGTCGGCTGCCGGCCGGTGGCTGGCGTGTGCCCACCCGTTCCGCCCTGCGGAACGACTGCCCACACGCCACCAGGCCGAGTTTCAGGGCACCTGCGAATCGGGTGGCCACAGACCGCGGCGGAGTTTCGGGTCCCGGCGGGGGCGGCTGGTCGCAGACCACCGAGACGAGTATCGGGGGTGTCCGGTGGGGCTGTCGGCCATGGACGATCGAGGCGAGTGGCAAGGCGCTGGTGGAGTGGTCGGCCGCAGACCGCGTGGTTGTCTGAAGGTGCCCGCTAAAGGGGGCGGTCGCGAACTGCGAGGCTGGGTGTCAAGGCGCGCTGGGCTCTGTGGGCGTCAGGACGACCAATGCCGTGCCCGCTTCCACCTGGGCCCCCGGCCTCGTCAGGATCCGGTCGACCACGCCGCTCGTCGGGGAGTGGATGCGGGACTCCATCTTCATGGCCTCCAAGGTCAGCAGGGGCTGGCCGGTGGTCACCTGGTCGCCCGGCCGTACGTGCAGTTGCCAGACCGAGGCGGCGAACTCGGCTTCGACCAGGTGGCCGCCTTCGGGGACGTGCACTTCCGCCGGCGGCGTCGGTGCGGCGGTCGCCGTCTCCGCTCTCGTGAACTCGCCGGCCGCTTCCCAGGCCGCCCTTTCCGCCGCGAAGGCGGTCTGTTGCCTGGACCTGAACTCGGCTATGGAGTCGGCGTGTTCGGCCAGGAAGGTCTTGTACTCGGCCAGGGAGAAGGTGCCGTGCTCCACATGCGGTACGAAGCGGCCCGAGATGATGTCCGAGCGGAGGGCCGGTAGTTCGTCGGCGTCGACGGGGTACCATTGGATGCGGTCGAAGAAGCGGAGCAGCCAGGGGGAGCCGGGTTCGAAGGCGCCGCGTTGCTGCCAGGGGGACCAGACCTGGGTGGTGCGGCCGACGAACTGGTAGCCACCGGGGCCCTCCATGCCGTAGACGCACAGGTATGCCCCGCCGATGCCGACCGAGTTCTCGGCCGTCCAGGTGCGGGCCGGGTTGTACTTCGTCGTCACCAGGCGGTGGCGGGGGTCCAGCGGGGTCGCGACCGGGGCGCCCAGGTAGACGTCGCCGAGGCCCAGGACCAGGTACTCCGCGGCGAAGACCGTGTCGTACACGTCGGTCACCGAGCCCAGGCCGTTGACGCGGCGGATGAACTCGATGTTCCAGGGGCACCAGGGCGCGTCGTCGCGGACGCCCGCCATGTAGCGGGCGATGGCCTCACGGGTCGCGGGGTCGTCCCAGGAGAGGGGGAGGTGGATCGTGCGGGAGGGGACGACCAGTTCGTCCGCCGGGGGGAGGGCCGACACGATCTGCCGTACCGCCGTGAGGAGTTCGGGCTGGGGCAGTACCGCCGGGTCCGTCTGGATCTGGAGGGAGCGGATGCCGGGGGTGAGGTCGGTGACGCCGTCCAGACCCGCTTCGGTGACCGCTTCCATCAGGGCGTGCACCCGCATGCGCAGGGCCAGGTCGAGTTGCATGGGGCCGAACTCGATCAGCAGGTTGTCGTCGCCGCTGCGGCGGAACGTCGCGTCGCCGTCGCGGGCCAGGACGCCGCCGTCGGCGATCGCGGGGCGGGGCGAGGCGTCGTCGGCCACCGGGAGGAAGCGGACCGTGTCTCCCGGGCGCAGTTGGCCGAGCTTCCAGCGCTCGGTGGAGACGACCGTGGCCGGGCAGACGAAGCCGCCGAGGGAGGGGCCGTCGGGGCCGAGGAGGACCGGCATGTCGCCGGTGTAGTCGACGGCACCGACCGAGTACGGGGTGTCGTGGATGTTGGAGGGGTGCAGGCCCGCCTCGCCGCCGTCGGTGCGGGCCCAGCGGGGCTTGGGGCCGATGAGCCGTACTCCGGTGCGGGCCGAGTTGAAGTGGACCTTCCAGTCGGCCGCGTAGAACTCGTGGATGTCCTCCTCGGTGAAGAACTCCGGTGCCGCGTGCGGGCCTTCGAGGGCGGCCACCTGCCAGGAGGTGGGGAAGGACGGGCGTGCTTCCGGTGGGACGGGGCTGCCGTCTTCCGTGGCCTCTCCGCCGTGCAGGACGTCGCCCGTCCGCAGAGCCCGGCCGCCATGGCCGCCGAAACGGCCCAGGGTGAAGGTGGCCGCGCTGCCGAGGAAGGAGGGCACGTCCAGGCCGCCGCCCGCCAAGAGGACGTAGGTGCGGAGTCCGTGTTCCGTGGGGGCGCCGATGGCCAGTACGGCTCCGGCGGGTACCGTCACCGGCTCCCACTGAGCGACCGGTGAGCCGTCGACGGTCACCTGGGCGGGGGCGCCCGTCACGCAGACCGTGGTGGCGTGGGTGAAGCGGAGGGACGGTCCCTGGAGGGTGCATTCGAGGCCGGGGGCGCCCTCGGGGTTGCCGAGTGCCCGGTTGCCGAGGCGGAAGGACAGATCGTCCATGGGGCCGCAGGGCGGGACGCCGACCTGCCAGTAGCCGGTACGGCCGGGCCAGTCCTGGACGGTGGTGAGGGTGCCGCCCAAGACGACCTCGACGCGGGGGGTCGGGTCGGTCACGGCCCTGAGGGTGGCCGTGGAGTGGGTGGCCTGCCGGAAGTCACGGGTGTCGAGGGCCGCCCGGACCAGGCCCAGGTTCGTCTCGATGCCGTCGACCCGGGTCCTGGCCAGCGCCTCGTCGAGCCGCCGCAGGGCGTGGGCGCGGTCGGAGCCGTACGCGACGACCTTGGCGAGCAGCGGATCGTAGGACGTGGTGACCTCGGTGCCGGTCTCCACCCAGCCGTCCACGCGGACGCCCTGCGGGAACTCGACCCGGGTCAACAGGCCCGCGCTCGGCCGGTGTTCACGAGAGGGGTCCTCGGCGTAGACGCGGGCCTCGACGGCGTGGCCGCGGGGTTGCGCCGGGGCCTGTACGACGGCGGAGTCGCAGCGCGCCAGGCGCAGCATCCAGGCGACGAGGTCGACGCCGTAGATCTCCTCGGTGACCGGGTGTTCCACCTGGAGGCGGGTGTTCACCTCCAGGAAGTACGCCTCCTCGCGTGCCGCGTCGTAGACGAACTCGACGGTTCCGGCGGAGCGGTACTCGACGCTCGCGCACAGGTCGCGGGCGGACGCGGTCAGTCGCTCGCGCACGTGGTCGGGGAGGCCGGGGGCCGGGGCCTCCTCGACGACCTTCTGGTTGCGGCGCTGGAGGGAGCAGTCGCGGTCGCCGAAGGTGACGACGAGGCCGTCGCCGTCGCCGAAGACCTGCACCTCGACATGGCGGGCCCGTTCGACGAGGCGTTCGAGGTAGACGCCGGCGGAGGAGAAGGAGGCGGCGGCGACGCGCTGCACCCGCTCCCAGGCCTCGGTCAGTTCTGCGCCGGAGCGACATGCCGACATACCGATACCGCCGCCTCCGCCGGTGGCCTTGAGCATCACGGGGTAGCCGATGGCCGAGGCGTGGTCGAGGGCTTCGGCGAGCGAGGGCAGCAGGCCGGTGCCGGGGAGGAGCGGGACGCCCGCTGCCTCGGCGGCTTCCCGTGCCGTGTGCTTCGCGCCGAACAGTTCCAGCTGTTCGGGGGTCGGACCGACGAACACGATGTCCGCGTCCTCACAGCGGCGGGCGAAGGCCGCGTCCTCGGAGAGGAAGCCGTAGCCGGGGTGGACGGCGCCCGCGCCCGTGTCCTTGGCGGCCTTCAGGATCAGGTCCGCGTCGAGGTACGACTCCTTCGCGGGCGCCGGGCCGAGCCGCACCGCCTCGTCGGCGAGCCGGACATGGGCGGCGGCGCGGTCGGCGTCTGAGTACACGGCGACCGTCCGCAGGCCCAGTTCGCGGGCGGTGCGGATGACGCGGACGGCGATCTCGCCCCGGTTGGCGACCAGCAGGGTGTCGAAGGTCATACCGGGCCCCCCTGTGCCTGTGCGGACGCACCCCGGCCCTGCGCGGGCGCCTCGACGGTCATCTCCACGGCCGTCGGGTCGAAGCCGTTGCAGGGATTGTTGATCTGGGGGCAGTTGGAGACCAGGACGAGCACGTCGCACTCGGCGCGCAGGGTCAGGGCGAGGCCCGGTGCCGAGATGCCGTCGACGATGCCGAGGGTGCCGTCCTTCTCGACCGGCACGTTCATGTACCAGTTGATGTTCGACACGAGGTCGCGCTTGCCGAGGCCGTGCCTGGCACCCTCCGCGAGGAAGTTGTCCACGCAGGCGTGCTGAGACCAGGTGTGGTGCCCGTACCGCAGGGTGTTCGACTCCTTGGAGCAGGCGCCCCCGACCGTGTCGTGCCGGCCCACGTCGTCGGCGACCACGGTCATCAGCGGGGTGTGCTCGTTGGACATCAGCACACTTCCGGTGGTGAGGAAGATGCCGCCCTGCGCATGGATCGTGTCGGGCGCGCTGTAGCGGACGGCCGTGTCGTGGGCGTCGTACACGAGGAAGTCGACGGCCTGGTTGCCGTGCAGATCGGTGAGGGTGAGGGTCTCGCCGGCGCGTAGCACGGACGACCAGGCCGCCCTGGCCGGAACGACGGTCTTCATGCGATCCCCCTCGCGGCGAGGAACTCGGCGGTGTTCAGGAAGGCACGGTGGCCCTCGGGGGTGGCGTCCCACAAGGCGTCGCCGGGCCGGGTCGGCTCGGCGCGCCAGGCGAGCACCTCCAGCGGGGTGCTGACGTACTCGGGGCGCGGGTCGGCCGGGTGCGGCACGTTGGCGATCAGTACGGTCACGTCCTGCTCGGTGCGCAGGGTCACGGCGGCGCCGGGGCCGGCGGAGCCGGTGAAGTCGAGGGTGCCGTCCTCGCGCACTTCCACGCCCTGGAAGAAGGAGAGCGAGGGCGGGAGGTCCCGGGGTTCGAGGCCGTTCTTCGCGGCGGCCAGCTTGAACAGTTCGCGTCCGGCGGGGGAGGGGGACTGTGGGCTGCCGTCCCCGTACCGCCCGGTGTTGCGCAGCAGTGTGGAGGTGCCGCACAGCGCGTCGTGGCGGCCCGAGGTGTCCGCGACGACCGAGGCGAGGACGCGGCCCTGGTCGGACAGGAGCAGGACGCCCTCGCCGAGGTAGGCGTTCCACTGGACCTTGACGGTGTCCGCGACGTTCAGCCGCTCCCAGGGGCGGTCGGCGTGGTGCAGGAGCAGATGCGCGCACGCGTCGCCGCACAGATCGGTCAGCCGGACCTCGGTGCCCCGAGCCAGCACCTTGTGCGTGTAGTTGCCGCCGGCCACCGTCTCCGCCCACACCAGCCGTTCCGTCTCGCAGGGTGGGGTCGGCCAGCGGCTCGCGGGCACCACGGGCATCGCCTCGGCCAGGGCGCCCTCCTGTGCGCGGGCGTGGTCACGTGCTCCGTACGTCGTCGATGTCGCCATCGCGGGACCTCCGGGTGCGGCGTGTATTTCTGTCGTGCGACAGAAATTAGGGGCGGGGCGGGTCGATGCCATGTCCCTTGCGTTGCGGAGCAGTTACCGGCCCCTCACGATGGTCCTGCCTCGTCAGGGGCGCGGGGAACCGTGCGACCGGTCACAGCGGACGCGCGGACGCGCGGGCGCCGTGTGCGAGGATCGGACGCATGGGAAGCGCGGGGGGCACCGGGGGGCGGCGGGTCGGCAGGCCCCGGGCCGAGGGGCGCCCGGAGACCGGGCTGTCGCCCCGGGACGAACTGCTCGCGGCCGCCGCCGAGTTGTTCACGACGCGGGGCTACGCGGCCACCACCACCCGGGGCGTCGCCGAGCGCGCCGGCATGCGTCAGGCGTCCATGTATCACTACGTCTCCGGCAAGGAGGAGCTGCTCGCCGAGCTGCTGGAGTCCACGGTCACGCCGTCGCTCATGTACGCCCGCGAACTCCTCGCCCAGGACGGTGCCCGCGCCGGGGAGCGGCTGTGGGAACTGTGCCGCGCCGACGTCGCTCTGCTCTGTGGCGGCCCGCACAACCTCGGCGGCCTCT
The DNA here is from genome assembly GCF_042802555.1 of Streptomyces sp. NPDC057474. Classification (NCBI taxonomy): domain Bacteria; kingdom Bacillati; phylum Actinomycetota; class Actinomycetes; order Kitasatosporales; family Streptomycetaceae; genus Streptomyces; species Streptomyces sp. NPDC057474. The sequence goes on from NZ_JBHVDX010000050.1 coordinate 28,156, forward strand.
ACCTCCTCCCGGAGGTCCGCGCCGAACGCTTCGCCGGCTTCCATGCCGTACGGGCCGAACTCAAGGACGCCTACCGGCAGTTGATCGCGGCGACGGCCGCGGGCGGGGCGCTCGCCAAGTGTGAGCTGGATCTGCGTACGGATCTCGTCTTCGGGCTGATCGAGGGCGTCATCCTCGTCCACCGCTCCGACCCCGACCGCTCCGTCTCCGCCTTCGCCGAGGCGACGGCGGACGCCGCGCTGCGCATCGTCGGCGTCTGACGAAGGCGCCCCCGGCAGTCCGCCTCCGGCACCGATTCACTCTGTCAAGGGGCTCTTTTCGTACGCCTGTATGCGGTCACGTACTGTGTGCGAATGACGCCCCAGCGTGTAAATGACCAGAGCGTACTCCTGTCGCGAGGGTGATTTCAGTCGGTTGCTGAATATGACACAGCGATGATCCGGTCGGACTAAGCTCGCCCGCAGCGCACCGAGTTGAGATGTATTCGGGCGCTTGTTCCAAAAAATACCGAAGATCCAGTTTGATTCGCGGATGAACCCGAGCAACCTCCGGCAACTCCCCGCAAGTCCCCCGACCTTCGACCGATCTGTCTTTAGAGGGCATACATGGTGAGTGTTCAATCGCCTCCCGGTGGCCGTGAACTTCCCTACGCGCGCGTGCTGCCGCTACCGGCGATACTGATGGCCGCGGCGACCGGAACCACTGTCTCCCTGGTGACGGGGCCGGCCCGGCTCGCCGTCGGCTTGTGCGGAGCCGTCGCGACGCTCCTGCTGATCACGGCCGCCGTCGTCGCGGTGCGCGGCGGCCGTCGTACGGTCCGTGAACTGCGCGCCGAACAGGGGCGTCGGACCGCCTTTCTCGAGCAGCGGATCGCCGCCCACGACCAGGAATTCACCCGGCTGGGCAAGGAGATCCTGCCCGCCGCGCTGTACCGGCTGCGCGGCGGAGAATCCCCCTCAGAGGTGATTCGTCACGTCGTCGACGGTGACGCCGAGTGGCGCGAACTTCCCGCGTCCCAGCGTGACTTGCTGCACACCCTGCTCACCATCGTCGACCGCGAGGACGCACTCCGCGACTCCTCGCAGCGGTCGTTCGTCAACATCGCCCGCCGCGTCCAGGCGATCGTCCACCAGCAGAACAACGAACTCCGGGAGATGGAGGAGGACCACGGGCGCAACCCCGAGGTCTTCGACGACCTGCTGCGCATCGACCACGGCACCGCGCTGATCGGCCGCCTCGCCGACTCCATCGCCGTCCTCGGCGGCAGCCGCCCCGGCCGTGTCTGGCCCCGGCCCGTCCCCTTGTACAGCGTGCTGCGCGGAGCCATGTCCCGCATCCTGGAGTACCGCCGCATCGAGCTCGAATCGATCGCCAAGGTCAACGTCAACGGCGTCTCCGTCGAACCGGTCATCCACGCCTGCGCCGAACTCCTGGACAACGCCACCCGCTACTCGCCGCCCCACACCAAGGTGCACGTCACCGCCGTGGAGGTGCAGACCGGCATCGCCATCGAGATCGAGGACGGTGGCATCAGCCTCAGCGAGGAGACCCGCGCCAAGGTCGAGGACATGCTCGCCAAGGCCCAGCAGGGCGTGGACGTGCAGGACATGGGCGACACCCCGCGTCTCGGCCTCGCCGTCGTGGGGCGGCTGTCGACCATGTACAACATGCAGATCTCGCTGCGGCCGTCCGCCTACGGCGGCGTCCGCGCCGTCGTGGTCGTACCGCGCGACATGCTCACCGAGGAGCCCGCCCCCGGCCTCGCCCACGGCATCGGCATCGGCGCCGTACCGACGATGGACACCGGCGGCGTCGAAGGCCCCAACCGCAAGGCCAAGCGTCGCCGCCCGACCACCGGACCGCGGATCCCGAGCTCCGCGGAGGAGATGGGTCAGGGCAGGGAGGACGACGCCCCCGTCGTCACCGAGTGGACGGCCAACGGCCTGCCGCAGCGCCGCAGCCGCAGCAAGATCCCGCTCAGCCAGCGCTACGCCGAGGCCGCCGCAGCGGAGGCCGCGGCCGAGGCCGCCATGGCCGCCGCCCCCGTGTGGCAGCCGGAGCCCGAACCGGAGAAGGAGCTGCCCCCGCCCGGCATGTGGGTCGAGGCGTTCATGGCCGGGCTCAAGGGCGACCCCGACCCGAACGCCTATCGGAACCCGGAGGGCCCGACGGCGTCCACCGCACTCACCGCGAACACCGAGCCGGCCCGCACCGAGGCCGACGACGAGGGGGACCTCAAGTGATCCAGCAACGAGCCAATTTCGACTGGCTGCTGAAGGATCTGGCCGACGGCGTACCCGGCATCCAGCAGATCGTCGTGCTCTCCGCCGACGGCCTGCGGATCGCCCGCCACGGCGGCGACCCGGACGCCGCCGACCGGGTCGCCGCGGCCTGCGCGGGACTGCAGAGCCTGGCCGGCGCCGTGGCCGGTGAGATCCCGCAGAGCGACGGCCACATGCGGATGGTCATCATCGAGATCAACGGCGGCTACTTCTACATGATGGCCGCCGGCTCCAACGCCTATCTCGCGGTGCTCGCCAACGAGATCGCGGAACCCGGACTGATGAGCAACCGCATGCGCGACCTCGTCGACCGGATCGGCTCCCACCTCACCAGTCCGCCGCGGCGGAACGGGCAGACCGTATGACGCCTCCGCAACGCCGGCGGCGCCAACCCGAGCAGGAGCCGGCTCCCCCACCGCCTCAGGACGATGCGACGAGCGGAACGGGGGAGCGCCCCCCCGAGCGGCTCTACATCCTCACCGGCGAGGACGGCGAGCGAGCTCCGATCGACCTCGTCACGTTAATCGTGGCGCGCGCCGATCCACCGCCGTCCGCCGCGCCGGAGCAGTCGGCGCTGCTCCGGATCTGCCAGGCACCCCTGTCCGTGGCCGAGATCTCGGCCTATCTCAACCTGCCGATCAGCGTGGTGACCGTCCTGCTCACCGAGCTGCTGACGGCCGAACTGGTACAGGCGCGCGCACCGGTCGTCCGGCAGGCGCGGGCAGACCGTTCCCTCCTCGAAGCGGTGATGCATGGACTTCAAAAGCTCTGACACCATCACGGGTCCACGGACTGAGGACCACCTGCCGCACACCGCGCAGGCCGCGGCGAAGATCGTGATCGTGGGCGGTTTCGGCGTCGGCAAGACGACCATGGTGGGGTCCGTCAGCGAGATCAGACCGCTGACGACCGAGGAGACCATGACGCAGGCCGGCGTAGGGGTCGACGACAACTTCGGCTCCAAGTCCAAGACGGCCACCACCGTGGCCATGGACTTCGGCCGCATCAGCATCACGGACGAGCTGGTGCTCTACCTGTTCGGCACCCCCGGGCAGGAGCGCTTCTGGTTCCTGTGGAACGGCCTGTTCGAGGGCGCCCTCGGCGCCGTCGTCCTGGTCGACACCCGTCGGCTGGAGGTCAGCTTCGATGTCATGGGCCGCCTGGAGGAGCGCGGTGTGCCCTTCGTCGTGGCGGTCAACGATTTCCCGGACGCGCCCCGCTACGCCGTCGACGAACTGCGTCAGGCCCTCGACCTGGCCGAGGAGATCCCGATCATCCGCTGCGACGTGCGACGCCGGGCGTCCAGCCGGGACGTCCTGATGACCCTCATGACCTTCCTGCACGCCCTGGCGAGGTCGGGGGCGGCGTCGGCATGAGCCCTGTGAACCCTGTGAACCCTGTACGAGTCCCGTGAGCGTCCCCCGGCCGGGAGCCGTGCCGTCCCGCACGCTGTCCCCTCCCGGCCTCCCCAGCAACTCCCAGACACCGGATCCACCTCAGCTCGGAGCGATCATCGTGACGCCTGAATCCCACTCCCTGACCGGCACGGACGACCCCACGCTCGGGCCGCCCCCCGGTTGCCCCGCCCACGGCATGGGCCCCGGCGAGCTGCGCCGTCTGTACGGCCCCGAGGCGGAGGACCTGGGAGCCGTGTACGAGAAACTACGCGCGGAGCACGGGCCGGTTGCCCCCGCACTGCTCCACGACGACGTGCCGATCTGGGTCGTGCTCGGCCACGGCGAGAACATGCACATGGTGAGCGCGCCCTCGCAGTACTGCAAGGACAGCCGGTTGTGGACTCCCATGCAGGATGGCACGGTCAAGCCCGACCATCCGCTCATGCCGCACTTCGCCTGGCAGCCCATCTGCGCCCACGCCGAGGGCGACGAGCACCTGCGGCTGCGCGGCGCGGTCACCGGCGCCATGTCGACCATCGACCACCGAGGCATCCGCCGCTACATCAACCGTGCGACGCAGCACCTCGTCAACCAGTTCTGTGAGCAGGGCAGCGCCGACCTGGTCAGCCAGTTCGCCGAGCACCTGCCGATGGCGGTGATGTGCGAGATCCTCGGCATGCCCGAGGAGTACGGCGACCGGATCGTGCAGGCCGCCCGCGACATGCTCAAGGGCACCCAGACCGCGATCGCCAGCAACCAGTACGTCATGGATGCCCTGACACGGCTCACCGCCCGCCGCCGGGCCGAGCCCGAGGACGACTTCACCAGCCACCTCATCAACCACCCGGCGGGGCTCACCGACGAGGAGGTCAGCCAGCACCTGCGTGTCGTCCTGATCGCCGCCTACGAGGCCACCGCCAACCTCCTCGCCAACGTGCTGCGCATGGTGCTCACCGACCCCGGCTTCCGCGCCCAGCTGAAGGGCGGTCAGATGACCGTGCCCGAGGCGGTCGAGCAGTCCCTGTGGGACGAACCGCCGTTCAGCACCGTCTTCGCCTACTTCGCCAAGCAGGAGACCGAGCTGGGCGGCCAGCGCATCCGCAAGGGCGACGGACTCCTCCTCGGCATCGCACCGGGCAACGTCGACCCGCGCGTCCGCCCCGATCTCGAGGCCAACATGCAGGGCAACCGCTCCCACCTCGCGTTCAGCGGCGGCCCCCACGAGTGCCCCGGCCAGGACATCGGACGGGCCATCGCCGACGTCGGCGTCGACGCGCTGCTTGCCCGCGTTCCGGACATCCAACTCGCCTGCGGGGAGGACGAACTGCGCTGGCGGGCGTCCGTCTCCACCCGGCACCTGGTGGAACTGCCGGTGAAGTTCGCGCCGAAGTCCCCACAGGAGGTCATGGAGCGGCCCGCCGTCAAGCCGGTGCAGCCGCAGCGCCCGGACAACCGGCAGGTCAGCAGGGAGCAGCCACAGCCCACGGCTCCGGAACCCGCCGTCCCGGCCAACGAGCCCACGCCGACGCCGGCGTCCGAACCGGCCCGCCGACCGGGCGTGTTCCGGCGTCTCCTGCGCTGGTGGCGCGGCAACTGAGCCGACCGGGCACCGAGGGCTACCCCGCCCACTCCTCGTACGACGACCAGGCCCGCAGCACACGTGGGCTGACGAACCGGTGCTCGCACCCCGTGACCGGATCGGTGAACTCCAGGGCCCGCGCCAGCAGTTGGAGCGGGCGCCGGAAGTCACCGGTCGGCACGGGGGCGGTGACCACCGGATAGAGGGGATCGCCGAGGATCGGCACCCCCAACGCGCTCATGTGCACCCGCAGTTGGTGGGTCTGCCCGGTACGCGGCATCAGCCGGTACCGGGCACGCCCGTTGCGGTGCTCCAGCAGCTCGGCGCGGGTTTCGGCGTTGGGCTGGCCCTCGACCTCGTAGGCCGCCATGATCCCGCGCTCCTTGACGATCCGGCTACGCACGGTGCGGGGCAGGACCAGCGCGGGGTCGTACGGCGCCACGGCCTCGTACTCCTTCGCCACCCGCTTGTCCCGGAACAGCGACTGGTACGCGCCGCGCTCCTCGGGCCGCACGGTGAACAGCACCAGCCCGGCCGTCAGCCGGTCCAGCCGGTGTGCCGCGCCGAGTGCCGGGACGCCCAGCTGTCTGCGCAGCCGGGCCAGGGCCGTCTCGGCGACATGGCTGCCGCGCGGGGTGGTGGCCAGGAAGTGCGGCTTGTCGGCCACCACCAGGTGCTCGTCCCGGTACACGACGTCGACCTCGAACGGCACCCGCTCCTCGTCGGACAGCTCACGGTGGAACCACACGAACATCCCCGGCACGTACGCCAGGTCCCGCCGGACAGGACGCCCGGTGACGTCTACGATCAGCCCAGCGTCCAGCATTCCGTCGATCACCCCGGCCCCGGCCGCGAGTCGCGCCACGAGATGATCCCGCACGGTCGCCCACGCGTCCCCGGCCGGCAATCGCACCCGCACCGGATCCACCCCATCGCGCTGCGGCAGGGGAGAGGGCGGGGGCGGGGTACGGCGTCTCATCACGATCAGCATACGAGGAGCGTGGCGTGCCGGACTCGCTCCCATCGCCTGGGCCGTTCTTGCGCCGCAGGTCAGAGAGCTGTCCCTCGATCAGACGGGCGAACACCGACTGGCGGGTCCGCTGCACCGGAACGGTGCACGGTGGGTTCGGTCCGAGCGAATCGGGAGCGTCACTGGAAAAGGCTCCGCACAGCGAAAACCTCGTCGGCGGTCTGGCGTCGGGCGGGTGCCAGGACGGGACTTCGGGCTGTGGAACTATCTCCGCCCGGGAGCGTCCGCGTCGAACCACTGACTCGCGCAGTGAGCCACGTCCGCCCAGACCCGGTGCCGTGCCCAGGCCGCTCGGCGAGGCCGGACGCGGACTGTTTCTCGTCGACGCGCTCGCCCGCTGGGAGGGGGACCATAAGCCGCCGCCGCGTATGACCGGGCGCGCCGAGGCCGGCGTACTCAACCGGCACGCCCTCGCCAGAAAGGCGTCGCTCAACGCAGAGCCGACGCCACCGGCTTCCTGACCTCCTCCCCGGGTTGGTTCACGCAACCGCTGCGGCTGCGTTGTGGCGGTCCCCGCAGTGTGGGCAGACACCGGCGGCGGTCGAGTGGTGCACGTCGGCCCATATTCGGTCATGGGTGGGGCCATGAGGCCCTGTCCTGGGGGTAGGGCGTCCCGCGCGATGGTTGTGTCGTCCGGTGAGGGTGTGCCATTCGAGATTTCCCCGCATCCAGTGCCGCAGTCCGGCCAGATAGCGGGCGAGTTCGGGCGAGGCGTGGCGCGCGACGTCGGGTTCCAGACGCAGATACGCACGCATGAGGCGGTCGTGGAGCTCGCCGGTCGCGCACATGCTCTGTTCGAGAGACCATCCGTGGCGTGTGGAGAGCACGGTGGGCAAGCTGTGGCTGCCGATGTCAGCGCTTTCTTTGGCGACCGAGTACAGGTCGTTCACCAGCATGATCATCAATGAGGCGGCGAGCGACAGAGACCGGACACCAGGCTCTTCCCAGTCACGGACGGGCAGTTCGTAGCCGCCGACGGCATCGATCAGTACCAGGCATGCCATGGCCCCGTTGTACTTGCGATGAGCCAGGTATTCCGCGGGATCGGGAACGTGCCCGGCGATACGCCAGGAGTTTTCCGCCGCCATCGCCAAGAACGTGGCGATCGTCTCGTGGCGCAGACGGCCTACTTGCGCCGGCGTGCCCAAGCGTGCCATGTGTTCTGCCGTCTCGCGGAGCGAACGCGCGACTGGGTCACTGCCGACAAACCCCTCTATCGAGGGGCAGTCGGGCAGCCGGGAGCCGTTCTCCAGCGCGGTCAACGACCCCGCGAGCCGTGAGGCGCTCAGGGCGAGCCGGACGCCTTCGATTCCCTCGTCGCAATAGTGATCGTCCGCGGCGAACAGGGCGGTGATGTTGCGGGCCGCGAGCATCAGGTGGTCATGGTCGACTGCGTCAGGGTGCGTCAACGCCGCGAACGTGCCGAACCGGTAGCGGTTCAGCTCGGTCCGCTGCCCCGGGAAGAGGTCAAGGCTCAGCGCCCAAGCGACGATCTCCTCGTCCGCCTTGCGAGCCTCCGTCTCGTCGTACGTGACCGGAAAGGGGCACAACACACTCGGCACTGACAAATACCGTGTGGAGGTGTCGATACTCATGCCTCGTATGGTGCGATGCGCGCGTCCCTTGGGGAATGGCTGGTTCTGGCCACAATGGCGCGGTTCCCAAGTTCCTTTCCCTCGCAGCAGCACCGACCGTCCCTCTCGCATCGGATCTTGTGCTGGATTGAGGCAGGGTGGCCGGCTTTGAGCGAGGCCGCAGCCTCGGCGATACGGCGGGGCCTGTGACGGGCCGCCGGCAAGACCACCTCGCTGGATCGACCATAGTCGGCCACGTGGGAGGAGCCGTAGGGATTGCCTGACTGAAAATGGATGCGCTTGGTGTAGCCGGTGGCACGATGATGCCGCCCCAGCGGTAGAGCGTGGGCCGGCCGGGTTGCCGAAGCGGGCGGGGGTACCGAACAGCACCGCGTCGACCCAGACCGGCTTGGCGCTGCTCGACCCCGGTGGGGCCAGTTCGGCAACCTCGCGCAGTCGCACGTGTGCGTCGGCGATTTCCGCGCCCTCGGCGGCCTGCCTTTGCTATCGGCCCTGCAACGGGCTCCCGGCGTCCGGGACCGGCATATGACTTCGCCTCCTATCGACCCGGGGCTGAACCCTGACTCGGATGCCCGCCCAAGCGGACCAGGCTCACTCGGCAGAGCGCACGCGTTGTGCACGCATCAGCCGGTACAGCACTCCGAGCCCCACCGTCACCAGCAGGAACAACACGGTGAACCACTGGAACCACCAGTGGCCGCCCGCGGGGTCGTACACCTCCGCGCGGGGCCAGGCCAGGTTGACGGTCATGAAGAGGCCGTAGAGGAGGGCCAGGGCGTTGACGGGGATGCCCCAGCGGCCGAGGGAGAAGAGGGGTTTGCCGGTCTCGTCGGTGCCGCCGGAGGGGACGGTGCCCTTCAGGCGCCGTACGAGGAGCGGGCCGGTGACCATCGCGTACGCCAGGTACAGCATCACGATGCAGGTGGTGCCGATGGCCAGGAACGCTTCCGGCGAGGCGAAGTTGAGGAGCAACAGGGCGGCTGCGAGGAAGCCGACGGCCAGGGCGGGGGCGGTGGGCATGCCGGTGCGCGGGTTGACCTTGGCGAGCCGCCCGGAGAAGGGGAGCTGCCCGTCGCGGGCCATCGAGAAGAGCATGCGGCAGGCCGAGGTCTGGATCGCGAGCGTGGCCACGGTGATCGCCACCACCACGTCGGCGAGCAGGAGGCGGCCCACTCCGTCGCCCAGGCTGCTGGTCAGCACGTAGCTCAGGCCGTCCACGCCCAGTCTGCCGTCGGTGAGGCTCGGCGCGGCGAGGAGGCCGCCGAGGACGAGGAGACCGCCGAGCAGGCCGGCCGCGCCGAGTGCCGTGAGGATCGTGCGGGGCGCGGTGCGGCGGGGGTGGTGGGTCTCCTCGCTCATCTCGCCCGCGCTGTCGAAGCCGATCATCACGTACGCCGCCATGAACGAGCCCACCAGCAGGGCGCCGAGGAGGTCGGTGCTGCCCTCGGCCGTGTGGAAGGTGATGCCGGGGGAACGCTCGGAGTGGGTGAGGAGGAGGGCGATGATCAGGATCGCGCCGATGATCTCGGCGGTCACGCCCACCCGGTTGACCATGGACAGCACCCGGTTGTCGAGGACGTTCACGACCGTGGTGAGGACCAGCAGGATCACACCCAGGACGGCCGCGTTCGCCGCGCCCGTCGCCGTGGTGGGCGTCGGGTCGCCGCCCACGATCTGGAAGCCCGACCAGATCGCGGGCATCACCATCTGCAGCGCGAGCGCGGCCGCCGCGACCACCACGATCTGCCCGATCACCATGATCCAGCCGGCGAACCAACCAAACGTTTGGTTGGAAAGACGCGAGGACCACTGGTAGATCGCGCCCGATATCGGGTAGCGCGCCGCCAGCTCCGCGAAGCACGCGGCCACCAGCAACTGGCCGATCAGCACCGCCGGCCAGGTCCAGAAGAAGACCGGGCCGCCGAACGCGTACCCGAAGGCGAAGAACTGGAAGACGGTCGTGAGGACCGAGATGAAGGAGAAACCGGCGGCGAACGAGGCGTACCTGCTCAGGCTGCGGTGCAGCTCCTGGCGGTAGCCGAACTCGGTCAGGGAGCGGTCGTCGGGGGAGTGGGGTGGCTCCGGACGGACATCGGGGGCGGTGCTCGTCATGGCGGCAACCTGCTTTCGCACAAGCGTCGCGAGCTTTCGCGCACGAGCGGCGCGAATTCCTGTCGGGCGACAGAAATTAGGGGAGGGCTGTGTCGCGCGTGTCACGCGACCATGTCCGGGGCGAGCCCAATTCCTCACGACTTTTCCAGGGGTGGGTAGTTGGGGGCAAGAGCGGGGAGCGAGGTGGCCGGAGGTGGTCGGGCGCGCCGCCGACCTTATGCTGAGCGGCCTCGGACAACCCGCAGCCCGATGGCCCGACAACCCGCAGCCCGACAACCCGCAGCCCGACGGCCCACAGCCCAACGGCGAGGATTCCCGGATGAACGACGTGTCGCCCTCCTACCGGCTCCTCCCGGGCGTGCCGGAGTCGCCCGTGCTTCTGCACGTGCCGCACGGTTCACGGATGATCCCGGCCGCCGTACGGGACGGGATCGTTCTCGATGACGCCGCGCTGGAGCGGGAGTTGGACCACATCACGGACGCGTACACGGACCGGATCGCCGAGCGGGCCGCCGAGCGGTCGGCCATGCGTCCCTGGAGGTTCGTGAACCAGCTGTCCCGGCTCGTGATCGACCCCGAGCGGTTCCCGGACGAGAGGGAGGAGATGCTGGCCGTGGGGATGGGCGCCGTCTACACGAGGACCACGCACCGGGAGGTTCTCCGCCGGGCCGGACACGACGGCCTGCCGCTCGGCGGCGGACAACCGCTCGGTGGCGGACAACCGCTCGGCGACGGGCAACCGCACAGTGGCGGACGGCCACTCGGTGGTGGGCAGTCGCTTGTCGACGGCTACTTCCGGCCGTACGCCGACGCCATGACCGACGCCGTGACCGACCGGCTGGAGGCCGTGGGCCGGGCCGTGGTCGTCGACGTCCACTCGTATCCCACCGAGGCCCTGCCCTACGAACTCCACGGCGACGGACCCCGGCCGCCCGTCTGCCTGGGCAGCGACCCCTTCCACACCCCGGCCGACCTGCTGGCCGCCGCCGAGGACGCGTTCGCCGGGTTCGGCGGCACGGGAGTCAACAGCCCGTTCGGGGGCGCGTACGTCCCGCTGAAGTACCACGGGCACGAACCGCGGGTGACCGCTCTGATGATCGAGATCCGCCGGGACGTCTACATGACCGAGCCGGGCGGTCCGGCGGGGCCGGGGGTGGGGGCGCTCGCGGACGCGCTGGCCCGGCTGGTGGACGTGCTCACGACCGTCTGAACGTCCCCAGCCCGCTCGCGTCGAACGCCTCGATCGTCACCGACGTCGCCCTGCCGTTCTCGTCGCCCTTGAAGGTCACGCCCGACGGGCCGCTCGCGTTCTCCCCCACCGTCTCGAAGAAGTATGTGTCGCCCGCGTAGTGGGTCAGGCGGAAGGTCATGGGCCTCGGGCCGAGGCGCATGGTCAGTTCGCCGTTGGTCTCGGTGACCGTGAGGGGACCGTAGTACGGGTTGGCGTAGGTGCCGGTGTAGTTGGAGTCGGCGCGGGCGTCGGAGGCGTCGTCCGGGGGCTTGGAGTAGTCGGTGGGGGAGCGGGACTCCTGGGCCTCCTGCTCGTAGAGCCCGCCGGCCAGCTCCAGCCAGTCCTCGGTCGGCTTGCCGTGCTGGGCCGTGTCGAAGAAGTCGAAGGAGACGGCGTCCGCGAGGCCGACGGGTTCGCCGTTGGTGAGGACGGCGATGCCGAGCTGTTCGCCGGGCAGCATCGTGACGTTGGTGTTGGCGCCGAGGGCGAAGGCGCCGGAGTGGCTCAGGCGGAGGCGGCCGAGGTCGTCGTAGGAGACGTTCCAGCCGAGGCCGTAGAAGCCGGCGCGGCCCGCCGGTGCGGGCGGTGGGCTGGAGACGATCTCGGGGACGTGGGTGCGTTCGAGGGGGTCGGCGGCGATGATCCGGTCGCCGTCCAGCTCGCCGTTCGCGAGCTGGAGCCGCAGCCAGAGGGAGAGGTCGCGGACCGTGGAGCTCGCACCGCCGGCCGGTGACTGGGCGTCGGCGTCCCGTACGTACCTCGCCTCCCAGTCGCCGGTGCTCCCGCCTTCGGTGCCGTCCTCGCGGACGTGGGCGAAGGCCTTGTTGTTCGTGCCCTCGTAGTCGCTGAAGCGGGAGCTGGTGGCGTCCATGCCGGCCGGCTTGTAGAGGATGTCCTCGGAGAGCTTCTCCCAGGTCGTCCCGGCGGCGTCGGCGACGGCCTGGCCCGCCGCCGTGACGCCGAAGTTGGTGTACGCGTAGCTCGCGCGGAACGGCGTCAGGGGCTCCAGGCGGAGGTGTTCGAGGATGTAGTCGCGGTTGTAGCCGAGGTCCTCCAGGAGGTCCCCGGCGTGGTCGGGGAGGCCGCTGCGGTGGGAGAAGAGGTCGGCGACGGTGACGTGGTCGGTCACCCACGGGTCCTTCAGGGCGAACTCGGGAAGGTGCTCGGCCACCGGGTCGTCCCAGTCGACGGTCTTGTCGCCGACGGCCCCGGCGACCACGGTCGAGGCCAGCGGCTTCGACAGGGACGCCAGCTGGAACACCGTGTCCGGGCCGACCTCACCGTCCTGGCCGACGTGCCGCTTGCCGTAGCCGTCCAGATGGATGACCCGGTCCTTGTACACGACGGCGACCGCGACGCCAGGCACCCCGCTCCGGTCCATGCCGCGCTCGACGATGCCGTCGAGGGCGTCGACCGCCCGGTCGACGTCCTCCTGGGTGAGCTGCGGCGGCGGCTGCGGCGGGGGAGCGGCGGAGGCGGTGCCGAGGCCGTACGGCGCACCGCCGAGGACGAGGAGCGAGGCCAGGGCCGTCGCGCCCCGGGTCCTGCTTCTGCGGCGTGCCCTCGTCTGTCGAACACCCATGTGTTCATTCAAACGGGTGAGCCGGGCTTTGTCCTGTGGAGGACGGGGCCCGGCCGCCGGAGGGCACAGGGGCGGATCGTCGGAGGGCACAGGGCCGACCGCCGAAGTCACGCGGTCGGATCGCCGAAGCCGCGAGGTCCGGACGCCGAAGTCACGCGGGCTGGACGCCGAAGTCACGCGGGCTGGACCGCTCGACTCAGACGGGTCGGTCCGCCCGAGGCACACGGGCGCACCGCCGTAGCTCGTACGTGTCGGACTGTCGGACCGACGGAGTCGCACGCGGTCACGTCGTCGTGGACTCGCCCTCCTGCTCCGCCTCGACGCGCGCGTTCCACTCCCTCTTCGACGCCTGCCAGCCGTCCTCGTCGTGGCCGAGGCGCCAGTAGCCGGAGATCGACAAGTCATCGCGCGGAACGGCGAGTTCGACGCGCAGCAGACGGCGCAGCTGCTTCACGAAGCCCGCCTCGCCGTGGACGAAGGCGTGCAGCCGGCCCTCGGGGAATTCCAGCGCGCGTACGGCCTCGACCAGGGCGGCGCCGACGGGACGGTCGCCGCGGTGCAGCCAGACGACCTCCACATCGGAGTTGATCTTCTGCTCCTCCTCGGGGCCGGCGACCTCGACGATCGCGTGGACGCGGGCGCCGTCGGGGAGGGCCTCCAGGGAGGCGCCGATCGCAGGCAGGGCGCTCTCGTCGCCGACGAGGAGATGCCAGTCGGCCTCCGGGTTGGGCGCGTAGGCACCGCCGGGGCCCAGGAACCGGATCAGCTCGCCCGGCTGGACGCGGGTGGCCCAGGGGCCCGCGATGCCCTCGTCGCCGTGGAGCACGAGGTCGATGGTCAGCTCACGCAGTTCGGGATCCCAGGCACGCACGGTGTACGTCCGGGTCACGGGCCACTGGTCCCGGGGGAACTCCGCGCGGATCCGCTCGGTGTCGAAGGGCTCCGGGTAGGTCACACCCTCGGGGCCGAACAGGAGCTTCACGTAATGATCGGTGCTGCCGCGCGGGGAGAACTCGGCGAGGCCGTCGCCACCGAGTACGACGCGCTGCATATGCGGGGTGAGCCGCTCTGTGCGGACGACTCGCGCGGAGTGGGGCTTCGGGGCCCTGCGTACCGGACGCTCTGCCATGACGGCCTCCCAAATACCTAGTAAGGCTTACCTAAGTTATCATCTCCCCCTTATTAACACCCCATGTTTGAGGCGAGTGCGAGGACTTCACGATGTGAATCGCGCCTCAGAGTCCTCACCACGGAAGTGTCACCCCACCCCGGCGAAGCCCCGCCCGCGGGGGCGTCCACCTCACGCCTGCAGTGTCGTGAGTAGCCGTTGCAGCGATCCGCCGAGTCCCCAGCGCACCGCGAGCGCCTCCAGCGTCGCCGGGTCCCGCGGTTCGCGCGGCAGAGCCGTGTCGACGTCCGGCAAGGGTACGTCGCCCGCCACCAGGACCACCTTGGGGGCGACTGCAACGTAAGGTCGCGCCTCGTCGAGCCTCTTGCGCTGCGAGGGCGTGAGCTTCGCCGCCGGGTCGTCGACCGCGGCCATGATCCCGGCCAGGTCGCCGAACTGGTCGAGCAGCTTCGCCGCGGTCTTCTCGCCGATGCCCGGCACCCCCGGCAGACCGTCGCTCGGGTCGCCGCGCAGCAGGGCCAGATCCGCGTACCCGCGCCCGACCACCCCGTACTTCTCGCGCAGCCAGGCCTCGTCGGTCAGCTGCAGCGTGCCCACGCCCTTCAGGGGATACAGCACGCGCACCCCGCGCCCGTCGTCGACCAGCTGGTACAGGTCGCGGTCGCCGGTGACGATGTCGACCGGGTCCTTCGCGAGGGCCGTGAAGGTGCCGATCACGTCGTCCGCCTCGTATCCGGCGACGCCCACGCGCGCGATGCCGAGGGCGTCCAGCACCGCCTCGATGACCGGCACCTGCGGCGACAGGGTGTCCGGCACCTCCTCCTCGTCCGGCCCGACCGCGTGCTCCTCGGCGACGCGGTGCGCCTTGTAGGAGGGGATCAGGTCGACCCGCCACTGCGGCCGCCAGTCCGCGTCCATGCACGCCACCAGGTCCGTCGGCCGGTGGTCCTTGACCAGGCGGTCGATGAATTCGAGCAGCCCGCGCACGGCGTTCACCGGGGTGCCGTCCGGGGCCTTCACGGATTCCGGCACCCCGAAGTAGGCGCGGAAGTACAGCGAGGCGGTGTCGAGAAGCATGAGGCGTCGGGTCACGCCCCGCATCATGCCGTACGCCACCGACACGCGGCTCCCGACGCAACCGCCGGAAGCGCGGGCTACGACCGCCGGGGCCGCGGGCGCCGACGGCCCGTGCGGTGGGCGCCGACGGCCCGTGCGGTGGGCGGCGACCGCCTGGACGGTGGGCGGCGACGGCCCGGGCGGTGGGCGGTGACGGCCCGGGCGGTGGGCGGCGACCGTCCGGACGGGTGGGCGGTGACGGCCCGGGCGGTGGGCGGCGACGCTCCGCGAACCTGGTTCGGTAACCGCGTTCGTGGCGACGGCACGTGACCCGCGTGCACGCGTTCCGTGAACACCTCTGGCCTGCGGTGAATGCCCTGTGAAGCGGGCCACTGTCGCGTTTCGGGTGGTCGGGCCGGGGCAGGCACGGCCCCGGAGCAGCGCCGGCCGGGTTCCTGGAACACCGGCCGGGCGGGCCGATCCCGCCGCGCTCCACGGCCGGCCTGCGGGGCGGGGAGGCGAGCCGTTCCGTTGCGATCCAAGAGGTGCATGTGTCAGCCAGGGAGTCATCCAGACTCGAAGCCGAGGGCCTGTTCAAGGTCTTCGGCAGACGACCCGACGACGCGGTGGACCGGCTGAGGGCCGGCGCCGACCGCGAGGAACTGCGCACCGAGGGCACCACCGCCGCCGTGATCGACGCCTCCTTCACGGTGGAACCGGGCCAGATCTTCGTCGTCATGGGCCTGTCCGGCTCCGGCAAGTCCACGCTGCTGCGCATGCTCAACGGGCTCCTGGAGCCCACCGCCGGGCACGTCCGCTTCGGCGGCCGGGACCTGACCGCGATCGGCGACCGTGAGCTGCGCGCGGTCCGCGCCAAGGGCATCAGCATGGTCTTCCAGCACTTCGCGCTGTTCCCGCACCGCAGCGTCCTGGAGAACGCCGGGTACGGCCTGGAGGTCCAGGGCGTGCCGCGCGTCGAACGGCTGAGGCGCGCCACCGAGGCGCTCGCCCTGTGCGGTCTGGCCGGTTGGGAGAAGTCCTGGCCGGACGAGCTGTCCGGCGGTATGCAGCAGCGCGTGGGCCTGGCCCGCGCCCTCGCCACCGACGCCGATCTGCTGCTGATGGACGAGTCGTTCAGCGCGCTCGACCCGCTGATCCGCCGCGACATGCAGGACCAGCTGCTGGAGCTGCAGCAGACCCTGAAGAAGACCATCGTCTTCATCACGCACGACCTCAACGAGGCCATGCGCCTGGGCGACCGCATCGCCGTCATGCGCGACGGCCGCATCGTCCAGACCGGCACCGCCGAGGACATCCTTATCCGCCCCGCCGACGACTACGTGGCCTCCTTCACCCAGGACGTCGACCGCTCCCGCGTGCTCACCGCCGGAGCCGTCATGGACACCGCCGTACGCGGCGACGAGGCGGACTGCGGCTGTGAGACGGCGACGCCGCAGACGCCGTTCGCGGAACTCTGCGCGCTCAGCGCCCGCCTGTCCCACCCGGTCGCGGTGCTCGACAAGAAGGGTGTGCTCGTCGGCGTCGTACCGCAGCGGCGGCTGATCGGGTTCCTTGGTGACCAGCGTGACCAGCGTGACCAGCGTGACCAGCACGACCAGCGCGACCAGCACGACGACCAGCGTGACCGGCAGGGCCAAGCCGACCGGCAGGGCGAACCCGTGCCGTGCGACGTCCCGCGCGAGAAGCGCGAGAAGACCGTCCGGGTGGTGAAGGCCAGTGCCTAGGATCCACATCGGTGACTGGGTCGCCCACGGGGTCGACTGGCTGCGCGACAACCTCGGTCCGCTCTTCGACCTGATCAAGGTCGTCGTCGAGACGATGTACGACGGAGCGAACGCGGTGCTGACCGCGCCCGACCCGCTGCTCCTCGCCGGCCTCCTCGCCGTGCTGGCCTTCTGGCTGCGCGGGCTGCTGCCCGCCGTCCTGGCCTTCGCCGGGCTGGCGTTGATCGACTCGATCGAGCAGTGGGAACCGGCGATGAACTCGCTCTCGCTGGTGCTCGTCTCCTGCGTGATCATCTTCGCCTTCGCGGTGCCCATCGGCATCTGGGCGGCCCGCAGCCGCGCGGTCAGCGGCACGATCCGTCCCGTGCTCGACCTCATGCAGACCATGCCCGCGATGGTCTATCTGATCCCGGGCATCTTCTTCTTCGGTGTCGGCCCGGTGCCCGGCATGGTCGCCACCATCGTCTTCGCGATGCCGCCCGCCGTACGCCTCACCGAGCTCGGCATCCGGCAGGTCGACGCCGAACTCGTCGAGGCCGCCGAGGCGTTCGGCACCCACCCGCGCCGCACACTCTGGCGGGTGCAGCTGCCGCTGGCGCTGCCCACGATCATGGCGGGCGTCAACCAGGTGATCATGCTGGCCCTCTCGATGGTCGTCATCGCGGGCATGGTCGGCGGTGGCGGCCTCGGCTCCACGGTGTACGACGGCATCAGCTCCGTCGACGTCGGCCTCGGCTTCGAGGGCGGTATCGCGGTGGTCATCCTCGCGATCTACCTGGACCGGATGACCGGCGCCCTCAACCAGCGGGTGTCGCCGCTCGGCCGCCGCGCCCTCGCCAAGGCGAACACGGCCCTCGGCGGCTTCAGGTTCCTCCACTGGAAGCCGGCCACCCCGGTCGCGATGGTCGGCGTGCTCGTCCTCGCGCTGGTCGCCGGCGGCCTGAACGTCTTCGCCAAGTCGGATGACGGCAACGAGGTCACCGCGAACGTCGGCCAGGGGCGCCCGATCAGCATGGGCTACATCGACTGGCCCGAGGGCGTCGCCTCCACGTACCTCTGGAAGGAGATCCTCCAGCAGCGCGGCTTCACCCCCGAGGTGAAGTCGCTGGAGGTCGGCGCCCTCTACAACGGCCAGGCACAGGGCAGCGTCGACGTGCAGACCAACTCCTGGCTGCCGGCCACGCACGCCTCGTACTGGGCGAAGTACAAGGACCGGCTGGAGGACTACGGCAGCTGGTACGACAAGACCTCGCTGGAGATCGCCGTCCCCTCCTACGTCAAGGGCGTGAAGTCGCTCGACGACCTCAAGGGCAAGGGCGGTCTGTTCAAGGGCAAGATCTACGGCATCGAGCCGGGCGCGGGCGAGACCAAGCTCTACGAGGACAAGGTCCAGAACGTATACGGCCTCAAGGGCGACTACGAGCTGGTCAAGTCCAACACCTCGGCCATGCTGGCCCAGTTGGACCGCGCGTACCAGAAGAAGGAGCCCATCGCGGTCACGCTCTGGTCGCCGCACTGGGCGTACGACAAGTACGAGCTGACCAAGCTCAACGACCCCGAGGGCGCCTTCGGGTCGGGCGACGGGATTCATACGATCGGGCGGAAGGGCTTCGCGAAGAAGGAGCCCCAGGTCGCCCGGTGGCTGAAGGACTTCAAGCTCACCGACACGCAGCTCACCTCCCTCGAAGGCGCCATCCAGGACGCAGGCAAGGGCCACCGGGAGGAGGGCGTCAAGGCCTGGCTGAAGAAGCACCCCGGGATCGTCGACAAGCTGGCCCCGGTCGCCAAGTCCCGCTACGCGCAGGGCAGGCAGGCGGGTTCCGCGCCCGTCATCGGCTACCCGGCGTGGGACGAGGGCATCGCCGTCACCCACCTCTGGGAGAACGTCCTGGAGAAGCGCGGCTACCGGCCGAAGAAGACCAAGCTCGACATCGGCCCGCTGTTCACCGGCCTCTCCACCGGGCAGGTCGACGTCGAGTTCGACGCCTGGCTGCCGGTCGCGCAGAAGCAGTACTGGGACAAGTACAGGAACGATCTCGTCGACCTCGGTGCCTGGTACGACAAGACGTCGCTGGAGATCGCCGTCCCGTCCTACGTCAAGGGCGTGACCACGATGGACGATCTGCGCGCGCACGAGGACGAGTTCAAGGGCCGGATCGTCGGTATCGAGCCCGGCACGGGCCAGATGGTCCGCCTGGAGAACACGGTCATGCCGGCCTACGGCCTGTCGGACTTCAAGCTCACCAAGGCCGGGACGAGTTCGATGCTCGCCGAGCTGGAGCGTGCCTACGCGAAGAAGGAGCCGATCGCCGTCGTGCTCTGGTCGCCGCACTGGGCGTACGACAAGTACGACCTCACCCGGCTCGCCGACCCCGAGAAGACCTGGGGCGCCAACAACCAGATCCGCACGCTCGCCAACAAGGGCTTCCCCGAGAAGTACTCCGAGCTGAACGGCTGGCTGAGGAACTGGCACATGACCCCGGACGAGCTGATGAGCCTGGAACAGGCGATTCAGAAGGCCGGGCGGGGACAGGAGGACGAGGGCGTCCAGAACTGGATCGACGCCCATCCGGGGATCGTCGACGAGATGGCCCCCGTGAAGTAGCCGAAAAGTAGCCGGACGAGGCGCGATGCCGCGCCGCGCGATGCCGTGCCCCGGCCGACGGTCCTGCCGTCGGCCGGGGCTCGGTCGTGCGCG